>NZ_JAHLZB010000021.1:0-2547 GCF_025128255.1 Synechococcus sp. CS-205 | reverse complement strand
CCCCCCCCCCCCCCCCCCCCCCCCCGCCTCAGCTCCCTGGCAGCGGTCGCGCGAACGGCGTGGGAGGGTGAAGCCACCCCAACCCTGAGCCCAGGCCATGGCTGATTCAGACTCCACCAGCCCGGCTGGCCTGAACCCCGAGGAGATTCGCCAGGCCATCGTCTCCGGTGATCCATCCCGCGCCCTGCCGGCCCTGGTGGAGTTGCGGCGGCTGGAGGCGGAGCAGGCCGTGCCGCTGCTGCTGCTGGGCCTGGAACAGGAGCCGTTCATCGTCCGCTCGATCAGCTGTGCTGGCCTTGGGCTGAAGCGCAACGAGGCCGGCTGGGAGGCGCTGACGGCGGCCCTCAGGGGCGACGAGGATGCCAACGTGCGCGCCGAGGCGGCCAACGCCCTGGCCAGCTATGGAGTGGAGCGGGCCTGGCCGCTGCTGCGGCAGTCGTTCGCCGCTGACGACCAGTGGCTGGTGCGCTGCAGCATCCTCTCGGCCCTGGCGGAGCAGCCTGGGATCGATCCCAGGCTGCTGCTCGAGCTGGCCCGGATGGCCATTTCCGATGCCGATGGCAGCGTGCGCGTGGGCGGGGCTGAGATCCTGGGCCGCGTCGTCAGGGATGCTGCCGCCAGTCCTGGTCTGGTGGAGAGCGCCGAGGCGGCACGTCAGGCGCTGATCGGTCTGCAGCAGGACGCCGACCATCGGGTGGTGGCTGCGGCCCTGAATGGCCTTCAGGGCTGAAACGGCGATCTCGTTCAGTCTTGCTAGGTTCTGATCCTCGCTAGGGGTGCCCGGCCCGAGAACGCTTCCCCAAGGGCAGCGCTCCTCTGGCCCCGGCTGAGATCACACCCTCCGAACCTGATCCGGGTCATGCCGGCGCAGGGAAGTGTCCCGAATGCAACCGCGGTCCGATCGGTCCCGGTGGCGCCCGGATCCGGAGCTGTGCCCTCCCCTCCCAGCGGCCCCCGGTCCGAAAGCCCACTTTCTCGAGTCGATCATGCGCAGCGCCTGGATTGAGAAGCGTCGCGGCGACGCCAACGTGTCGCAGATGCACTACGCCCGCCAGGGTGTGATCACCGAGGAGATGGCCTTTGTGGCCAAGCGGGAGAACCTGCCCGAATCGCTGGTGATGGAGGAGGTGGCCCGGGGCCGGATGATCATCCCTGCCAACATCAACCACACCAACCTGGAGCCGATGGCGATCGGCATCGCCAGCCGCTGCAAGGTGAATGCCAACATCGGTGCTTCCCCCAACGCCTCCGATCTGGATGAGGAGGTGGCCAAGCTGCGACTGGCGGTGAAGTACGGCGCCGACACGGTGATGGATCTCTCCACCGGCGGCGTCAACCTCGATGAGGTGCGCACGGCCATCATCAACGCCTCAACCGTGCCGATCGGCACTGTGCCCGTGTATCAGGCGCTGGAGAGCGTGCACGGCTCGATCGAGAAGCTCGACGCCGACGACTTCCTGCACATCATTGAGAAGCACTGCCAGCAGGGCGTTGATTACCAGACGATCCACGCCGGCCTGCTGATTGAGCACCTGCCCCTGGTGAAGGGTCGCCTCACCGGCATCGTGAGCCGGGGCGGCGGCATCCTGGCCCAGTGGATGCTCTATCACCACAAGCAGAATCCGCTGTTCACGCGCTTCGATGACATCATCGAGATCTTCAAGCGCTACGACTGCAGCTTTTCCCTGGGCGATTCCCTGCGCCCCGGCTGCCAGCACGACGCCTCCGATGCCGCCCAGCTGGCCGAACTGAAAACGCTGGGTCAGCTCACCCGCCGCGCCTGGGAGCACGACATCCAGGTGATGGTGGAGGGTCCGGGCCATGTGCCGATGGACCAGATCGAGTTCAACGTCAAAAAGCAGATGGAGGAGTGCAGCGAGGCGCCCTTCTATGTGCTCGGCCCGCTGGTGACCGACATCGCCCCCGGCTACGACCACATCACCAGTGCCATCGGTGCTGCCCTGGCCGGCTGGCACGGCACGGCGATGCTCTGCTATGTGACCCCCAAGGAGCACCTCGGCCTGCCCAACGCCGAAGACGTGCGTGAGGGCCTGATCGCTTACAAGATCGCCGCCCACGCCGCCGACATCGCCCGCCACCGCCCCGGTGCCCGCGATCGCGACGACGAGCTCAGCCGCGCCCGCTACGCCTTCGACTGGAACAGGCAGTTCGAGCTCAGCCTGGATCCGGAGCGGGCCAAGGAGTATCACGATGAGACCCTTCCCGCCGACATCTACAAGCAGGCCGAGTTCTGCTCGATGTGCGGCCCCAAGCACTGCCCGATGCAGACCAAGATCACCGATGAGGATCTGGCCGGTCTCGAAGAGGTGCTGAAGGCGCAGGGCACCGAGAAGCAGGCTGCGACGGTCTGAGGTCGTCCCTGCTTTGACCAGCTCTCCTGGGGCCTCAGGGCCGCCTGAAAGTCCGTCCAGCTTGCCCTTGGCGCCCCTGCCGCGGCCTGGTTTGCTCGCGGGACCAGCCCCTCCGCAATGCCCCAGACCGCTGCTCCCGCTGTTGATTTCAGCGCCGATGCCGACCTGATCAGCT
>NZ_JAHLZB010000020.1:0-16331 GCF_025128255.1 Synechococcus sp. CS-205 | reverse complement strand
TGAGATGCCCTCACTGCTGCCCAGCGACTGAGCAGCGCTCCCGGCACCGGAGGTATCAGCAGAGCAGATCTGCTGCCTCGCTTGATGACCATGGCAGCCACAATGCTGTGACTCAGCATCTCGCCCCCTGAATGGGTACGCGTTCGGCACCCTGGCAGCTCCAGCCCTCGCCGCCGATCTTGCCGACCTGCCCAGCTGCCTGAAGCCCCGCACCCTCAGCGCCGTCACGGCCACGATCACCCAGGCCAGCGTGATCAAGGATCCCCTGGTGGCCCAGGGATTCAGGACCTCCGACCCAGCCTGCACTTACCAGGTGGCCCAGCCCGTGTTCGAGGACGTTCCCGTCCGCGGCCTCTGGTGATCGGCTGAGGGTAGGGCTTTTCCCTGACCCCTTACGGTGCCCTCACCCTGCGCCGGCCCACCTTGACCCTGCGGCTCACCAACACCCTCACCCGGCGCACCGAGGCGTTCCAGCCTCTCGTTCCTGGTGAGGTTTCGATCTATTGCTGCGGGGTCACGGTCTACGACCTCTGCCACCTGGGCCATGCCCGCAGTTACATCGTCTGGGATGTGCTGCGCCGCTACCTGATCTGGAGCGGTTATCGGGTCACCTTCGTTCAGAACATCACCGACATCGACGACAAGATCCTCAGGCGAGCCGCCGAAGAGGACTCCTCGATGGAAGCGGTGAGTGAACGCAACATCACGGCCTTCCGTGATGACATGGCCGCCCTCAACATTCTCCCGCCCGACAAGGTTCCCCGCGCGACCCAATGCCTCGAGGGCATTCGCGCCATGATCGGCGAACTGGAGGGCTCGGGCGCCGCCTATTCCGCCGATGGCGATGTCTATTTTGCTGTGCTGGGCCGGCCTGATTACGGCAAATTGAGTGGTCGCAGCCTCAGCGAGCAGCAGGAGGGGGCCAGCGGCCGGCTCAACAGCGAGGAGGAAACCCGCAAGCGTCATCCCTTCGATTTCGCCCTCTGGAAAGGGGTCAAACCAGGAGAGCCGAGCTTCCCCTCCCCCTGGGGTCCCGGGCGCCCGGGCTGGCATATCGAATGCTCGGCGATGGTGCGTCAGGAACTGGGCACCACCATCGACATCCACCTGGGGGGATCAGACCTGATCTTCCCCCACCATGAAAATGAAATCGCTCAGTCGGAAGCGGCCAACGGTGAACCCCTGGCCCATTACTGGCTGCACAACGGCATGGTGAATGTGGATGGGGAGAAGATGTCGAAATCCCTCGGTAACTTCACCACGATCCGTGCCCTGCTCGCCAGCGGCGTTTCGGCCATGACGCTGCGCTTCTTCGTGCTCCAGGCCCACTACCGCAAGCCCCTGGATTTCACAGCCGAAGCCCTCGAAGCCGCCGCCGCCGGCTGGCACGGCCTCAACGAGGCCCTCGCGCTGGGACAGAAGCCCAGCCTGCGTGAGGCCCTCACCTGGAACGACACCGACACCGACCCCGAAGCCCCCGAGCTGGATGCCGCCCTGCAGAGCGCCCGCGGCACCTTCATCGCGGCCATGGACGATGACCTCAACACCTCGGCGGCCCTGGCGGTGCTGTTCGAGCTGGGCCGCCCCCTGCGGGCCCTGGCCCGGCGGCTGGAGCGGGGATCGGCGCCCAGCGACGAGGACCGAGGCCTGCAGGGGCGCTGGCAGTTGCTGCGCGATCTCTGCGGCGTACTGGGCCTCAAGCAGGAGGCCGGCTCCGGGGCCCTAACAGGAACGGGCGACGGACCGGATCCTGGCCAGATTCAGGCCCTGATCAGCGAGCGGCTGACCGCCCGGCAGGAGAAGCGCTACCCCGATGCCGATGCCATCCGCGACCGGTTGCGCTCCGAGGGCATCGAGCTGATCGATCGCCCCGACGGCAGCACCGACTGGATCCGGCGCTGACCTCAGCGGGGCGCCTGATCACGCATCAGCGTTTCGATCCGGCGAATCCGGACCCGGGTGGTCTCCCACACCTCCAGCCTGAAACGGCTGTCCGCCGCTGCCGGCGAGCCTGGTGTGGCTTCGGCCAGGGAGCTGCGCAGCCGCTCCAGCTTCTCCTCGATGTCGTCACCGGCCTCGAAGGCATCCCAGAGCTCCCGCTCCAGCCGCGCCCGCTCGATGAAATTCCAACGCTTGAGCCAGAGCATCGCGGCCGCCAGAGGAGAAGTGGATCACCTGCTGAGCCAGTGTGCCCGAGCCGCTGGGATCGGTGGGAGACTGGCGCCCGTCGCAGGGATGGCCTGGTGAAAGCGATCAGCGTGCTCGGCTCCACAGGGTCGATCGGCACCCAGACCCTGGCGATCGTGGAGGAGTTCCCCGAACGCTTCCGGGTGGTGGCGCTCACGGCGGGGCGCAATCTCGACCTGCTGATCGATCAGATCCGTCGCCATGGGCCCGAGGTGGTGGCCCTGGCCGACGCCGAGGACGTGCCGGAGTTGCGTCGTCGCCTGCAGGCGCTGGATCCCTCCCAGCGCCCGCTGCGCCAGCCTGAGCTTCTGGGCGGTGGCGAAGGGCTCTGCGCCGCCGCCGCCTGGTGCAGCGCCGAGCTCGTGGTAACGGGCATCGTGGGCTGCGCCGGCCTGCTGCCCACCCTCGCCGCCATCAGGGCCGGCAAGGACCTGGCCCTGGCCAACAAGGAAACCCTGATCGCCGCCGGACCGGTGGTGCTGCCGGCGCTGCAGGCCAGCGGCAGCCGGCTGCTGCCGGCCGACTCCGAGCACTCCGCCCTGTTCCAGTGCCTGCAGGGCACCCCCTGGGCCGACACCGCCCGCCTCTCCACCGGTGTGCCCACCCCGGGGCTGCGGCGCATCCAGCTCACCGCCTCCGGCGGTGCCTTCCGCGACTGGCCCGCCGCCGACCTGGCCAAGGCCACCGTGGCCGATGCCACCAGCCATCCCAACTGGAGCATGGGCCGCAAGATCACGGTGGATTCGGCCACCTTGATGAACAAGGGCCTGGAGGTGATCGAAGCCCACTACCTGTTCGGGCTCGACTACGACCACATCGAGATCGTCATCCATCCCCAGAGCATCATCCACTCGATGGTGGAGCTGGCCGACAGCTCGGTGCTGGCCCAGCTGGGCTGGCCCGACATGCGCCTGCCGCTGCTCTACTGCCTCAGCTGGCCCGAGCGGCTCGAGACCCCCTGGCGGCGCCTGGATCTCACCGAGGTGGGCCAGCTCACCTTCCGCGCGCCTGATCAGGCCAAGTACCCCTGCATGGGGCTGGCCTACGCCGCCGGTCGCGCCGGCGGCACCATGCCGGCGGTGCTCAACGCCGCCAATGAACAGGCCGTGGCCCTCTTCCTCGAGGAGCGGATCACCTTCCTCGACATCCCCCGCCTGATCGAGGCCGTCTGCGAGCGGCACGGCTCCGATCTGCAGCAGAACCCCAGCCTCGACGACGTGCTGGCCATCGATGCCTGGGCCCGGCGGGCCACCGGCGAGCTGGCCGCCACCCCCTCGCCCACCCTGCTGACCGCCTGACGATCCAGCCATGAAGGTTCAGCGTCATCTGCTGCTCTGCGCCACCCCCACCAAGGCCCTCTGCGGCGATCCGCAACTGGGGGCCGCCAGCTGGAGCCGGCTCAAGCAGCTGATCAAGGAGCGGGGCCTGGAGCAGCCCGATCGCCCCGAGGGGCTGGTGCTGCGCACCAAGGCCGACTGCCTGCGCATCTGCTCCGGCGGACCGATCCTGCTGATCTGGCCGGAGGGGATCGCCTACGGCGGCGTGAGCCCGGAGCGGATCGAGCGGATCGTGGAGGACCACCTGATCGGCGGACGGCCGATCGAGGAGTGGATCGTGGCCCGCTACGACCTCGACCCCAGCCGCTGCTCCAGCCAGCGCAGCACCAACTGATCAGACCAGCAGCCGCTTGGGCCATGGAAGCCGTTGTGGCCGCCGCCGGGGCTGAGCACCACCTCCAGGGGCGGCCCTAGGGCCTGGGCGCCAGCGGCTGGCACCCAGGGATCATCCAGGGCCTGCACCACCAGGGTGGGGGGCAGAGCGGCCTGCCCGGGCTCCGGCGCCAGCAGCCGCGGCAGGGGGCTGGCCTGCCGGTAGTAGGCCTCCGCGCTGGGGTAGCCCCAGCGGGGCGCCGTGATCAGGGCATCGAAGGCCCGGATGCTGGCCACCCGGCGCAGGCGCTGGCTCAGCTCCTCACTGGGCTGGGGAGCATCGTTGAGGGTCTGCCGGCGCAGGCGCTCCAGCAGCCAGCGCTCATAGAAGCGGTTGCGCGGGCTGGAGATGGTGGCGGAGCAGTGGGCCAGATCGAGCGGACTGCTCACCAGCACCAGGCCCTCCAGCTCCGCCACCCCATCCAGCACCGCGTTGAGCAGCACCGTCCCCCCCAGGGAGAGCCCGACGGCCAGCAGGGGGCCACCAGCCGCCAGCTGCCGGGCCTCCTCCAGGGCCGGCGCCAGATCCGTGCTGCAGCGGGCTGCATAGGTGCCGCTGGCCAGGGCCCGGCCTTCGCCCGCTCCGCGCATGTTCAGGCGCAGCACCGCCAGGCCGGCCCGGTTCAGGCACCAGCCCAGCCGCCGCACCCCCTCCGCCTGGCTGGAGCCGCCCAGACCGTGCAGCAGCACCACCAGGGCCCTGGGCCTGCCGCAGCCCGCCTCCGGGGCGGGCGGATCGAGCCAGGCCAGCAGCGAGCCGCCTGTCCCCTGGCTGGAGGGCCCAAGGGGCAGTTCCAGGCGTGTGCCCGGGCGCTCGGGCAGCACATCCGGGCGGAGCGTGTCGCGCAGGGTCTGCAGATCTGGCCCCCACCAGGGCGGGCGGGGCCGGAACGGCTCCAGCCCCAGCCGCTCCAGCAGGGCCCCGGAGCTCATGCCGGCTGAGGATCACTGGCCAACCACTGCTCCAGGGAGAGGGGCTCCACACCGGCGGCGCTGGTGACCTCGATGATCCGTCCGATCGAGGCCGGCGCGTCGAGCGCCTCCAGACAGACCCGGGCCACCAGCCGGCGGGGAATGCTGTTGCTCTCCTGCTGGTCAGGTCCGCTGTAGCGGATGCCCTGGGCGTCGAGGTCGTCCTCCGTCTCCTTGAGGCCACCGGGGCGCACCACGGTCCAGTCGAGGCCGCTGGCCTCCAGCCAGCGCTCCCCCACCCGTTTCCAGACCAGGATCAGCCCGAAGAGGTTGAGCGGGTGGAACCAGCGGCCGCTGCAGAGCGAGCTGACCAGCACCACCCGCTTCACCCCGGCCGCGTGGCAGGCGGCACACTGCTGGCGGATCGCCAGCGCATCCACCTTCAGGGGGCCGGCCAGATCCACCGAAGGGCGGGCACCGGTGGCGATCACCAGAGCCACCGTGCCCGCCAGGGCCCGCTCCAGGGCCGCCTGATCAGTCAGCTCCAGGCGGATCAGCTCCGCCCCCTGCAGCCCCTCGGGGACCTGGGATCCCGGTCGCAACAGGGCCCTCACCCGGTACCCCCTGCCCAGAGCCTCCTGGACGACACGCCAGCCGGTCTTGCCGGAAGCACCGCTCACGGCCAGGCAGGGCGCCGGCCCGGCGGCCGAGCCGGTGGAGATGGACGTGGAGGGCACGGAACTCAGAGCAGGGGCAACAGTTCCTGTTCTAGGCAACGGGCCTGGGGATACTCCCCCCGATGGCGCAGCTGGCGCACCCGCAGGATCAGGGGATCGATGTCGCACTCCTGGCCGTAGCAGTCCTCCAGATGGTCACGGGACCCGGGCTGGAATCGGCTGGTGGGTCGCGGGTTGTCCAACGGTGAAAGGGGGCGAGGACAGATGAGATGTCCGGAAGTTAGGGACAATCCCGGCGGGTGCCCTGATCACAAACACTCATCTTCGCTGGAGTGCGCGCACAATGACGCCACCTCTGCGGTCGCCGCTGCCATGGACACCACCGCCAGCGGCAGGCCCTCCTTTGATCTGGGCGCTCCCGGCCTGCAGCTGCGGCCACGCCAGTGGCAGTCGCAGCTGATCCAGCTGCTGCGCCGTCGCCTGGAGGTCCCGGGCCCCGACGGCCAGGACGTGCTGGTCCATGCCGGCCCCGGGGCGGGCAAGACCTTCGGCGCGCTGCTGGGCTTCCAGGCCCTCCTGCGCGAGGGCCGGCTCAGCCATCTGCTCGTGTTCTGCCACCGCAGTTCGATCGCCGCCCAGTGGCGCGACTCGGCCCGCAGCCTGGGGATCGAGCTGCGCGAGTGGGATCCGTCGCTGGCCCCGGAGCAGGTCCAGGGACTGCTGCTCAGCTACCAGAGCGCCGCCCGGCACCGGCTGCGGCTGCAGCAGGAGCTGGCTCGTTTCCTTCCCGGCCAGGCCCTCACGGTGGCCGACGAGGTGCATCACCTCGGCCTCGATCCCGAGGAGCCGGAGGCCACCGCCTGGGGCCATGCCTTCAGCGAACTCAGCCGCGGGCACGCCCTGCGGCTGGGATTGAGTGGCACACCCTTCCGGGCCGACAACCTGGCCTTCTGCGCCGCCCGGCGCGTCCCCAGGCGGCAGGACGGGGTGCTGATCGAGCAGATCGAGCCCGACCTCAGCGTCGAGCCCCGCCGCTTGATCGTGGCGGGTGATGTCAGGCCGCTGGAGTTCCGCTTCCAGGATGGCTGGGTGGACCACGGCCATGGCGAGAACGAGGCGGAGAGCGCCCTGGAACGTTCTCCGTTGTCGCTGGAAACGCGCGAGAGCTGGCGGGCCCGCAACCTGCGCCGCGCCATCCGGCTCGGCGATCGTAGCAGCATCGCCCTGAGGATCCTGCTCAACGCCCGCAAGCGCCTGGCCCGCCTGCGCGACGACGACCATCCCCAGGCGGGCGGTCTGGTGATCGCCCGCGACATCGCCCATGCCAGGGGGCTGAGCAGCCTGCTGGAGGAGGAGGGGGATCGGGTGCGGCTGGTGCATTCCCAGGACCCGGAGTCGGCCTCGCACCTGCGGGCCTTCCGGGCTGGGGAGGCCGACTGGCTGGTGAGCATCGACATGTGCGCCGAAGGATTCGACGCCCCACGGCTGCGGGTGGTGGCCTACCTGAGCACGGTGGTGACCCGCAGCCGCTTCCTGCAGGGGATCACCCGGGCCGTGCGCGTCGATCCCGGCCGGGCCGCCCTGGAGCCCGTGCCGCGCCGGCCCTCCTATGTGTATGCGCCGGCTGATCCACTGCTGATGGGCTATGCCCGCAGCTGGTCGGTGGCCGATCCCTACGTGATCCGGCCCAGAACCCTGCCGGATGCCGAGCCGGCCGCAGGCGGCGTCCCGGCAGGGCAGCTGCCGCTGGAGGCCCTGCGGGATGGGGCCGGGGAGGTGATCCGCCTGCGCGGACCCCAATTGCCAGGATTCCTTGACAGCCGGACCGCCTGAATCCCCGCGGCGAAGCAGCCGATGCAGTGGCGTCGGTTACACCGCAAAAACGAAGAGAGTGCGAACATCTGCAAATCCACACCACGGATGACCTAGTGGCCATCCAACGTGGTGCGCACCTGGAGATGGATCATGTCCAAGCCTTCTCCCCATCGCCAACTCACCGCCCTGGCGAGCTGGGCCATGGCCCGCATCGCTGAACTCGACCGTCAGGAACGCTTCGAGGAAAGCTTTGCGATCACCGAGGAATTCCGCGAATGGATCCTCTGCCACGACCTGCACCCGCAGCTGCTCGACCCCTTGCTGATGCCCCGGGGACGCGGGCTGAGCGCACTGGACATGGCGGAATGAGGCGAGGCCAGGGCCGAAACCGAATCCAAACCTAAAGCAATCCTTAAGAAGCCTGAGCCCCAGCCCGCGCCTGTCTCATTTCTTCAACGCTCCGTGGCCTAAGGTCAACTCATACTCAGTCCGCCTTGGATCCGATGAGCGCTTCCGCCGACCCCCGCGCAGACGTGGCCGCGGTGGAGAACCTGGTGATCGTGGGCTCCGGCCCCGCCGGTTACACCGCCGCCATCTATGCGGCCCGGGCCAACCTCAATCCCGTGCTGATCACCGGCTTCCAGGACGGCGGCATCCCCGGCGGTCAGCTGATGACCACCACCCATGTGGAGAACTTTCCGGGCTTCCCCGATGGCATCCTCGGCCCCGACCTGATGGACCGCATGAAGGCCCAGGCCGTGCGCTGGGGCACCCGCCTGGTGGAGGCCGATGCCGAAGCGATCGATCTCTCGCAGCGCCCCTACCGGGTCAGGGCCGACGGACAGACGATCCAGACCCAGGCGGTGATCCTGGCCACGGGCGCCAGCGCCAACCGGCTCGGCCTGCCCCATGAGCAACAGTTCTGGAGCCAGGGGATCAGCGCCTGCGCCATCTGCGACGGGGCCACCCCCCAGTTCCGCAACGAGCAGCTGGCGGTGGTCGGCGGGGGGGATTCCGCCTGTGAGGAAGCGGTGTATCTCACCAAATACGGCAGTCACGTCCACCTGATCGTGCGCCGTGACAGCCTGCGCGCCAGCGGGGCCATGGCCGACCGGGTGCTCGCCAACCCCGCCATCAGCGTGCACTGGCAGCGGGAGGTGGCTGACGTCTCGGGCAACGGCTGGCTGGAGGCCCTCACCCTGCGCAATCCCGACGACAGCAGCACCCAGGAACTACCGGTGCGGGGATTGTTCTATGCCATCGGCCACACCCCCAACACCCGGCTGGTGCGCGATCAGCTGGCCGTGGATGCCAAGGGTTATCTGGTCACCTCCCCCGGGCAGCCCGACACCAGCCTCGAGGGGGTGTTCGCCGCCGGCGATGTGGCCGACGCCCAGTGGCGCCAGGGGGTGACCGCCGCCGGCAGCGGCTGTCAGGCGGCCCTGGCCGCCGAGCGCTGGCTCACCCACCACGGCCTGGCCACCACGGTCAGGCGCACCAGCGTGGAGCCGGAGCCGAGCGGGGAGCCCGTCCACACCGCCGTGAGCGACGCCGACAACTACGACCCCGCCGCCCTCTGGCAGAAAGGGGGCTACGCCTTGCGCAAGCTCTACCACGACAGCGACAGGCCGCTGCTGGTGGTCTACACCTCCCCCAGCTGCGGCCCCTGCCACGTGCTCAAGCCCCAGCTCAAGCGGGTGCTCCAGGAGCTCGGCGGTGCCGCCCAGGGGGTGGAGATCGACATTGAGGCTGAACAGGAGATCGCCAGCCAGGCCGGCGTCAACGGCACGCCCACCGTGCAGCTCTTCCACGCCAAGCAGCTGCGTCAGCAGTGGCGTGGCGTGAAGCAGCGCAGCGAGTTCAAGGCCGCGATCGAAGCGCTCCTGCCAGTGCCGGTGGCCTGAGCCACGGCCCGGCGCCCCTGGAGATCAGCGGATCAGCGCCGCCTCGGTCCTCCGGGGCGGTTGCCGCCGGGCCGTGGGCCGGTGGCACCGGCATTGCGTTCCCGGTAGGTGATCCGGCCACGGGTGAGGTCGTAGGGGCTGATCTCCACCAGGACCTTGTCGCCGGCGAGCAGCTTGATGCGGAACTTGGTGAGCTTGCCGGCGGCGCGGCAGAGGCACTGGTGCCCGGAGGGCTGATCGAGGGTGACCAGGTAGAACCCGTTCCCCTGCTCCTTCTCGATCACTCCCGAGGTTTCGATCATGCGCTGCCGTGGCTCGATGCAAACATCACTCCACCCTAAATTGGCACCCTGCAGCCCTAGGGTCTGGGGCCTTACCGGTTACCCCTTGGTCGTTCCACCGCTGACCCTTGATCTGGGCCTGTTGCTGATCTCGATCGGGGTGGTGAACCTCTGGAAAGCCCGCCGCAGCGATGGCAGGCTCTGATCCTGCAACCAGGGGCCAGCCAGCCCCGACCACCCTGCTGCTGCACAAGCCCTATGGGGTGCTCAGCCAGTTCAGCCCGGAAGCGCACAGCGCCTGGTCGACCCTGGCCCCGCTGGTGCCCGTGCCCGGGGTTTACGCCGCCGGCCGGCTCGATGCCGACAGCGAAGGCCTGCTGCTGCTCACCGGCGATGGACGGCTGCAGCAACGGCTCACCGACCCCCGCTGGGGCCACTGGCGCCGCTACTGGGTCCAGGTGGAGGGCACCCCGTCTGAACCGGCGCTGCAGCAGCTGCGGGAGGGGGTGATGGTGCAGGGGCGGCGCACCCTCAGGGCCCAGGCCATCGCCCTGGAGGACCCGGGGCTGCCGGAGCGGATGCCGCCGATTCGTCAGCGCCGCTCGATCCCCACCGCCTGGCTGGAGCTGGGGCTGCGGGAGGGTCGCAACCGCCAGGTGCGTCGCATGACCGCAGCCGTGGGGCTGCCCACCCTGCGGCTGCTGCGCGTGGCGATCGACCTGATGGATGGGGGACCACCCCTCAGCCTCGCTGGGCTGGCGCCCGGCCAATGGCGGCCGGTGACCAGCGCCGAGCAGCAGCGCCTGAGCCGACTTGGCGGGGGGCTCAGCCGATGACCTGCTGCAGTTCGCGCACGGTCTGAAGCTGGCCGTAGTAGTAGTTCGCCCTCGCGCGCCGGTCGGCCTCCTCGAGGCTGTCGAGGGCATCGAACCCCAGGCTCATCCAGAGCTCATGGCCGCAGGCGCGGTTCAGCTCAGCGGTGGCCTCCTGCTCCAGATTGGCGAGCCGGCGCTGCAGGTTCTTGATCTGGGCAATGGACATGGCCGAAGCGGAAGCGACAACCGATGGTACAAAAGAACTGCCAGCAGCTCAGAACGGCAGCTTCTTCTTGCCCTCCTTGTCGAGGTCGGCATCGAGCTCGCGCAAGCGGCGCAGGATCGTGTCGTAGTACTCCTTGAGGTAGTCCTCCAGGCGGGTGGTTTCAGCCGCATCCAGCCCGAAGGCCGCATAGCTCTCCTCCATCGGCGCATCCAGCGGCTGCCCGCCACCGGTGACCTCAGCGAAGGCCAGCCGTTCGGCCACCGTGACACCGGGTTCGAAGAAGGAGGCCAACCCCTGCATCATCCGGATCAGGAACGGCCGCACCCGGAACACCCGCGCCGGCTTGCCGCTGTAGCGCTCGCACAGCTGGGTGACCTCCCCGGTGTTCCACGCCCTCGGACCCACCACCGGGAACGCCTGGCGCACGGTGGCGGCCTGGCCGAGGGCCGCCACGGCAAAGCGGGCCACGTCCTGGGTGTTCATGTAGGCGATCGGGGTGGGGGTGCCGCTCACCCACACGGTCTGGCCCTCGAGCACGGGAATGGCGAACTGACCGATCACCCCCTGCATGAAGGCCACACAGCGCAGGATCGTGTAATCGAGGTCGGAGCTGATCAGCAGCTGTTCGGTGCAGTACTTGATGTCCATCAACGGCACTTGCCGGTGGCGCTCGGCCTCCAGCAACGAGACGAACACGACGCGCTTCACCTCGGCCTTCTCACAGGCCCGGAGCAGGTTGAGCTTGCCGTCCCAGTCGATCCGGTAGATGCCGGCGCTGTCGGTGGGCCGGGCCGTGGCCGCATCGATGATGGCCTCCTGCCCCTCGAGGGCGTAGGCAAGGCTTTCGGGCTCGAGCAGATCACCGCGGGTGAGCTCACAGCCCCACTCCTGCAGAAAGGCCGCCTTGCGCGGTGAGCGCACCATGCAACGCACCTGATGGCCCTGATCGAGGGCACGGCGGGCAATCTGGCGACCAAGGGTGCCGGTGCCGCCAACGACCAGAACCTGCATGAAGCACCCGATTAGAAGGGGCTGAGCCTAGAGGTGCGCCTGTCGGCGGCGCGCCCCAGGCAGGCTCCGGGCTCCATGGATGCCGGCTCAGTCTTTCTGCAGCTTGAGCAGCAGCGCGCCGCCCACCAGACCGACGGGGATCAGCACCCAGAAGATCGCAGCCGTGAAGAAGATTTCCGAGGCCATGGGCGAGGCGAGAACGGCTACCTATCTAGCGTCCCATCCCCCGCGGCGGCCAACTCCAGCACCTGCTGCCAGGGGGCTGAGCTGCGCAGCTGGCCCGGCATCACGCCACTGGCGCTCGCGCTCCAGCCCGCCAGGCGCAACCGCTCCACCAGCCTCCGCAGGCGCACCGTGCCACCGGGTGATCGCCGCGCGATCTCCGCCATCGGCCAGACCCTGGCGCCGTCGGCGCTGTCGGCGGCCAGGCCGCTGAGCCACCGCCGTGCCTGCTCCCCCACATGGCCTTCCGCGGCGAGGTGGATCAGGCCCTCCAACCAGGCCGGATCCTGCAGCGGGCCGATCCAGAGCGGACCGCTCACCGCCAGGGGCGGCGGGGCGGCGCAGCCGCAGGGCTGCCAGCGGCGCAGACGGCGCAGGCTCTGCACCTGCTGATCACCGCAGCCGTGGCAGTGGGCCAGCAGGCCGAGCTGGTCCTCCTCCAGCACCCCCGGGCTGCGCAGCACCTGGACGGCCGTGCGGAAGGTGCGGCCATCACTGACGTTCAGCAGCGGCCGCAGGCCCCGGCCCAGGGACCAGGCGGAACGGGCCAGGACCCCGAGCTGAAGGCGCAGGGCCAGCTCCCAGCTGGCCGGATGGGCCCGGGCGGCCGCCCCCAACGAGCGCAGGGCCGCCGTCCGGTCGTGGCCGGTGGGGGAGCGGCCGTCGGTGCTGGCCAGATAGAGCACCCCGCCGAAGCGGACGGCCTCCAGGGCCCGGGGCACCAGGGCCCCGGGACAGCCGAAGGCATCGAGGTCCACCAGGTCGAAGCGCTGATCGCGCAGCAGGCAGGCGGCCAGCAGCTTCTGGGCGGTCAGGGCACTCAGCCGCAGCGCCAGGCGCCCCCGCAGAGGCTCCAGGTTGGTGCGCAGCACCGGCAGCCGCTCCGAGTCGGCATCGTTGGCCCAGACCGCAGCCGCCCCGGCCTCGAGGCCATAGCGCAGGGAGCGCACCCCGCAACCCGCCATCAGATCCAGCACCTCCAGGGGCCCCTGGCCCGCCAGCCGGCGGGCCAGCAGCACCCCCAGATCCCTGGCCGGGCGCGAGTCGGCCCGGAAGAAGCCCTCCCCCAGCCGCATCCGGGCCGCTCCTTCGCAATAGTGAGGGTCGTTCGGCGTGGCTCAGGCTCCGGTGTTGACAGCTCCAGCCCAGCCTGTCGCAGGGGATGGCATCGACTGGGGCCTGCACGGCACCTGGCACTGGCGGGGCCTGGCCTGCCACTGGCGCGTGCTCGGCGACCCCAGCGATCCCCCCCTGCTGCTGCTCCATGGCTTCGCCGCCAGCAGCGGTCACTGGCGCCACAACGTGGCCGGGCTGGCGGCGGCGGGCTGGTGCGTCTACGGCCTGGATCTGATCGGCTTCGGCGGCTCCGACCAGCCGGCCCTGCACCTCGACAACCGCCTCTGGGCCCGCCAGAGCGCCGCCTTCCTGCAGCAGGTGGTGCAACGACCCGCCGTGCTGCTCGGTCACTCCCTGGGGGGGCTGGTGGCCCTGAGCGCGGCGGTGTTCAGCCCGGAGTGGGTGCGGGCGGTGGCCGCTGTGCCCCTGCCGGATCCCAGCCTGGTGATGGCCATACCCCGGCGGCGGCCCCCCTGGCGGCGGCGGCTGCAGCGGCTGGTGGTGCACCTGCTGTGCAGGCTGCTGCCCCTGGAGCTGCTGGTGCCCCTGATCGCCCGCACCCCCCTGCTCGACCTGGGTCTGCAGTCGGCCTACAACCAGCCGGTGCTCGGCGACGGGGAGCTGCGCCGGCTGTTCGCCCGTCCGGCCCGGCGACCGACCGCGGCCTGGGCCCTGCGCGGGATGAGCATCGGCATGGCCCTGCGCCCGCGGGGGGCCACGGCCGAGGCGCTGCTGGCGCGCCTGGTGCAGCCCCTGCTGCTGATCTGGGGCGAGGCCGACCGCCTGGTGCCGATCGAAGTGGCGGAGCTGATCGCGAGCCTCAGGCCGGAACTACGGCTGGAGAGGCTGTCAGGGGTCGGCCATTGCCCCCACGATGAGGCCCCCGAGGCTTTCGAGGCCCTGCTGCTGCCCTGGCTGGAGGGGCTTCAGGAGGCCGGCACGTAATTTGGGACCTTGATGCCCGTCGAGCGCCGCCCCGGCCATGAAACACACCCTCTCGGTGCTGGTGCAGGACGAATCCGGCGCCCTCAGCCGCATCTCCGGGCTGTTCGCCCGCCGTGGCTTCAACATCGACAGCCTGGCGGTGGGGCCGGCCGAGCAGCGCGGCCACTCCCGGCTCACCATGGTGGTGGAGGGTGACGATCGCACCCTCGAGCAGATGGTCAAGCAGCTCAACAAGCTGATCAATGTGCTCAATGTGATCGACCTCACCCGCATTCCCGCGGTGGAGCGGGAACTGATGCTCCTGAAGGTGTCGGCGCCGCCGGAGAACAGGGCGGCGATTCTCGATCTGGTCGAAGTCTTCCGCGCCAAGGTGGTCGACGTGGCCGACAACGCCCTGATCCTGGAGGTGGTGGGCGATCCGGGAAAACTGGTGGCCCTCGAGCAGATTCTCGAGAGCTTCGGCATCCTCGAGATCGCCCGCACCGGCAAGGTGACCCTGGAGCGGGCCTCGGGCGTGAACACCGCTCTGCTCAAGGTCACCGCCTCCGACAAGCGCGTGCCCGCCTGAGCCGGCCCAGCTCAGGGCTCGCCCTTCACCAGGGTGCCCCCCTCCACCAGCGTGGCCTTGATCAGGCGGTCGCCCTGCTTGATCTTGTCGACCACCTCCATCCCCTTCACCACACGGCCGAACACCGCGTAGCGCCCATCGAGCTCGGTGAGGGGCTTGAGGGCGATGTAGAACTGCGCGCTGGCGGAATTGGGATCGGCCGAGCGGGCCATGGCCAGGGCCCCGCGGTCGTGCTTGAGCCTGAGCTGGAGGCTCTCGGCCGGATCCAGTACCTCGGCGCCGTAGCGGGGCTCGGGCTCACCTTCGATCGCCAGTTCCAGGGGGATCAGCCTGGGCTGGTCGGTGGCCGGATCCACGAAGCTGCCGGTGCCATAGAGATTGGACGGCACCTTCGGGTCGGCGCTCTGGGGATCGCCCCCCTGCACCACGAACGGGGTGGGCTCGTTCACCACCCGGTGGAACACGGTGTTGTTGTAGGCGCCGCGGCGCACCAGATCGACGAAGTTTCCGGCCGTGAGCGGCGCGGCATCACCGATCAGCTCCACCTCCACATCCCCGCGGCTGGTCTTGAGTGACACCAGAGCCTTGCCGCTCAGGCAGGCCGCTCCAGGGGCCGCGCAGCCCAGGGGACTACGGGGGGCATCGGCAGCGCAGGCTCCGAGGCCGAAAGGGGTGAGCAGCAGCACACCAAGAAGCAGAAGACGGCTGAGGCGCATCGTCATCGGATCAGACCCCCTCCAGGGGAACTTTGAGGAAGCGGGCCAGCTCAGCGCCGCTGCGCTCGAGCTCGGCCAGGGGCAGGGGCTCTCCCACCCGGGTCAGGGGCAGGTCGCGGCGGCCCTGCAGGCGCAGCGCCAGGCGGCGACGGGGGTTGAGGCCGTCGCGCACGTCGACCTTCACCGCCAGGACCTCACGCAGGGGGATCTCCACGTCGATCTTCTGACGGAAGCCGCGGCGGGTGATGCTGGCCAGGTTGCTCTCCTTGTCGAAGCGGTTGCTGCCGGCCCCCACATCCAGTGCGATCACCGCCCAGAGGTAGGTGGCCAGCAGCACGCCGGCGGTTCCATAGGCCCCCATCACCAGTCCCTGGGGAACCCACTCGAGTTCGGCCGGATGGCCCAGGGGCAGCAGGTCGAGACCGAGGCGGCTGGAGAGGCTGGTGAGCAGGAAGCCGACCCCTCCCAGGCTGACCGCGGAGGCCACCACGTAGTTGGAGAGGCGGCGGGAGCCCTGGACCGTCTGCTCGAGCAGGGAGGCGCGGGCGTTGTCGTTGGCCGCTGGACGCGGCGCTGGAGCGGCCGAAGGGGAAGCCGGGGCCATGGGGGCGGCGGGGAGGCGATGGACCGTCATCTTGGCCGTCGCCGGGGAGGGTGCGGCGGGCCGATCACCCCAGCCTGCGGCGCAGGGGGCGGGAGCAAATGGAAGAAATACCTAAAAACCCTGCCGCGACAGGCAATGTCAGCCCGTTGCGGGCTTGCTCGCGCTGCCCGTGAACATTGTTACCATCGCCCGGTATCCCAAAGCCAAGCGGGATTTCCGCACCGTTTCAACCCATGACGATCGCTTTAGGGCGCGCGCCTGCCGCACGGGGATGGTTCGACGTCCTCGATGACTGGCTGAAGCGTGACCGCTTTGTTTTTGTCGGGTGGTCCGGTCTGCTGCTGTTCCCCACCGCCTACCTGGCGCTGGGCGGCTGGCTGACCGGCACCACCTTCGCCACCTCCTGGTACACCCACGGCATTGCCAGTTCCTACCTGGAGGGTTGCAACTTCCTCACCGCCGCCGTCAGCACCCCCGCTGACGCCATGGGTCACAGCCTGCTGCTGCTCTGGGGCCCCGAGGCCCAGGGCGACTTCGTGCGCTGGATCCAGCTCGGTGGCCTCTGGCCCTTCGTGGCCCTGCACGGCGCCTTCGCCCTGATCGGCTTCATGCTGCGTCAGTTC
>NZ_JAHLZB010000019.1:0-29150 GCF_025128255.1 Synechococcus sp. CS-205 | reverse complement strand
TGAGATGCCCTCACTGCTGCCCAGCGACTGAGCAGCGCTCCCGGCACCGGAGGTATCAGCAGAGCAGATCTGCTGCCTCGCTTGATGACCATGGCAGCCACAATGCTGTGACTCAGCATCTCGCCCCCTGAATGGGTACACAAGAAGTTCGAGCGTCCCGGCGAGCCCACCCGGATGCAGACCATGCTCGTTGTCGGCTTCATGCTGGTGCAGAGCGAGCAGAAGAACTGAACTGCACCCGCTCCAATACCAGCTGGAAGTCGGCCCCGCCACCGGGGGCGTCCACCAACCGCACCTCACCACCCATGCGGCGCATCAGCAGCCGCACCATCGCAAGGCCGATACCGCTTCCACTGGCATTGGCCTCAGAGGAGCCCCGAACGAAATGCTCGAAGATGCGCTCCCGCTCCGGGAGGGGTACACCGAGGCCGTGGTCGAGCACGTGCAACACCGCCTTGCTAGCAGTGGTGGAGCTGAACAGCTCGATCGGGGTGCCCTGCGGCGTGTACTTGAGCGCGTTCTCCACCAGGTTGGTGAGGCACTCCTGAAGCCTCTCGCTGTCGCCCAGGCCGAGCGGAGGTGATCTTTCACCCGGGGCGCGAAGCCGCAGGCGTGCATCGGCCAGGGGCTCAAGTCGCTCGAAAGCCACCAGCAGGGCATCGTCGAGATCGAGTTGATCGCGGACTAGCCGAAGGCGACCGGCCTCCTCTCGGGCGATGTCGAGCAACTCGCTCACCAGCCGGCCCATGCGCCTGGCTTCGCTCACAATCAGCTCCAGTTCGAGGCCGCCGTCAAGGGGACTGCCCTGGCGCTTCAAGCTCTGCGCGTAGCCGCTGATCAGGGTGATCGGTGTGCGCAGTTCGTGGGCCACCCCATCCACGAAGGCCTGCTGCCGCTTGCGTCCAGCAGCCAAGCGATCCAGCAAGGCGTTGAAGGCCGCCACGATCGGCTGCAGTTCCTGCGGCTGCCCACTGGCGGACAGCCGTGCCTGCTCCAACCGCTCGACATCGATCCGTCTCAGCTGGGTGCTGAGCTGATCCAGCGGCAGCAACGTGCGATGAAACACCAACCGCAGCAAGGCGCTTGTGAGCAGGGACGCAAGCCCTGCAGCGGCCAACAGCAGCAACAGCACAGTGTTGAGACGCTCCTCATCGGCCGTGATGTCTTCCACCACCACCAAGGCTGCAGGCCGCCCAGAGAAACTAAGCGCCTTGCTGCTGCACAGAAACTGGCTCTTGCCGACAGACAAGCTCACCAAGGGGGTGCCCACAAGGCACCGCTTTTCGGCTTTACCCACCAGCTCCGGCAGTGGCACCGGAAGAGGAACGCTGGCGTTGGGGCGAGGCCAGCGATAGGGACGCCCCGGCTTCAGCTCCAGCCACAGCAGCCGGCCTGGAGACAAGACCTCATCCAGCTTGGACTGGAATTCCGCAGGGCCAGCACTGGGGGAGAGCTCCGCCAGGTCCTGACGGACCAGGTCAGCGGCCTTTTGAAGGCGCTGGGCTCGAGATCGACTCAGCAATTCACGCTGCACCAGAACCAAAAGGGCAAGACCGGCAAGCACCGCCAGCAGGCTGCTGGTCTGCAAGCGGCGACGCAATGATGCACTGGGGAGGTTTGGCTTCATTGGCCCACCGGGCACAGGAAGGCCCCATCGACAGGATTGAGTGTTGCCGTAACCCGCCTCTGGCGCAACAAGATGGCCATCAGGTCCCTGGCCCCGAATCGTCCTGGCGGAATCGGCTGCCCGAGCGACTCCACCCAGTACTTGATCCGATGCATTGGAAAGCGCTCGCTCAGGGAGCTATCAGCTGCCATCAGGACATAGCTGTTGCTGGAGGGTCGCAAACGCACAAACCTGGCCTCACTGACATATCTGAGTGAGCCCAGGCGCAGGGCTAAGCCCAAGGGAGCGGCGTGAAGACATTCGATCTTGAGGGGGATTACCGGCAGAGCACGGTTGATCTGCCCTTCCATCATCCCTCCTTCGGCACTTGAACACACCTGGGGCGGTGAAAAGAAGATCTGGTGAGAGCAGGACTAAGGGGACGGGTTCCGACCGTCCCTGACGTCACTTCAGCATCGTTGGCAATCAAGGGAACCCAATTTGTGGTGTTTAACCCCAGGACAGCGGCTGGGGGCTGGGGGCTGGGGGTGCCGGAGCAGCAACGTCGTTCAAGACCATACAGACGTTCTTGTACCAGTCGTCGGCTGCATTCCAACTGACCTGGGGCCCAACCCCACAAGTTATCGGCGATTCCTCTCTCTTTTGAATTCACTAATCACCTGAACGGAACGATGCCGGATTCAGCCACATCGCTTGCCTCGCGGTTGGTTGTGCTCCTGGAAAGCTGCCGCCGGCATCCCAGAGAAAATGAGGCAGGCGATCTGGGTTATACCTGATTCGTCGAGACCTGGTTGAGTAGCGTCAGCAGCAGCTTGCTTCCCATTGGCTAAGCAGTGGATCGGATGTCGCTTCAAATACTTAACACCGAAGACAGGACTTCTAGCTCAGAGCATCACAGCCGCATTGGGCATTTAGTGCTGTATTGCGCATCATCTTCTGGGATGGGGTCCTCTGCTTGCAGAGCGGCTTGCATCAGACCGCAGACACCGTCAGGGGTTCAACGCAAGAGCCCATCAAGGGATCAGCATCACTACCACGTTTTCTGCGAAAGCCCAGTAACGATTGTTATGACAATACCTTGCCAAGGCTTCAGAAATTAAGAGCTTTTCCTGACGATTCTGGGACAGATTTTCTGTCTCCTGTCAGTTGATCGTTCAACTCCCGTGGCGATGGATCAAGTGTCGAACAGTGGCTCTGCCTCTACCCTCAACCCGCCCCTGCCACCAGCTCACTGCGCACCCGCTGCAGCGGACCGCCGCCGTCGGCGAAACTCTGCTCCAGCCGCATGGCCACCAGCTGGGTTGCCGGATCCAGGCAGGCGGAGAAGGGCAAGACTGAGGAGCTGTTCATCTCCTGGGCACCGCTCAAGCCGCCACAACCCGTCCAGGCATTGGGCTGGGCCGCCAGGCCATCGAGCACCACGCGGCTCTGCGCTGCCGTGCCGTCTTCGATGCGCCCCTCCAGTCCGTAGGCCGGTCCGCAGCGCACCAGCACCTGGCCGCGCCAGATCCCGCTCGGTGGCGCCCCCACCGAATAGGTGATCAGCTGGCCCTGGCGCTGGAGTTGCAGCACCACCCGCCGTCCGGAGGTTCCGCAGCTCACCGGTAACGAGGCCGGCTCATTCACCACGTCCGTCGCCCCCTCCAGATCAGCCCGGATCAGGGCCAGGGCACGCCGCTGGTAGGTGCGCTCCCGCACCACCCGGGAGAACTGCCGTGCGTTACGCCCCTCCCCCAGCAGCGCCTGCACCACCACACCGCAGACCAGCAGGCCCAGGGCCATGGCCAGCAGCAACTCCACCAGCCCGAAACCTGCGTTGCGCTGCCGAAGCGTTCTCTGAACCGTGGTGATCGTCATCAGCGTCAAAGGGTTGGGTCAGGGCTGCAGGCCGTGCTGTCGGGGCGGCCGCCGGCAGCGCCGCCATAGCGGCCGAGGCGCACCACTCCCAGGGGCAGGGCCATCACCAGGCAGCGGCGCAGCTCGGTGCCGGCACTGGTGAGCACCACCGTGCCCCCGTCCAGCACCAAGCCGTTGCTGCTGAAGCGCAGGGTGTCAGGGAGGTTGTGGTTCAGCTCGATCGAGCCGTTCTCCACCCCTTCCCCCAGGGCCATCGCCGCCCGCTCGCAACCGATCAGCGATCCACTGGATGGGGCCTGCCAGCCTCCTGGTGCAAGGCTCAGGCCACAGGGGCGTCCCAGCCGTTCCGCCTCCGCACGGCCCCGCTCGATCCCCAGCACCAGCCGCCGGGTGGCCACCTCAAGCCGCTGCCGCGCCATCGATTCGCCCCCGGCCTGAATCGCCAGCCCTGCCATTACCAGCAGCACCGACACCCCCACCAGCAGCTCGGTGAGGGAAAAGCCCTGAGCGGCGACCCTTGACCCGTTGAATCGCCTGGTCATGGCCTGCACAGGCCATGGGCCGCCGGAGCGAACAGGCGTTTGCGCTCGATGCCATCGGCCGTCGCCGTCAGCCAGAGGGCACCGGCTCCTTCCGTCTCAGCCGCTTCTGGCGTCAGCACGATTCCTGCAGGCAGGGAGGAACGGGCGGTGCTGAGCTGCAGGCCCATCCATTCCGCCGCATTGGCGCAGCTCATCGGCACCTCCGCTCCTGCGGCCCCCGCCGCCTCCACTTGCGCAGCGGCCGCCAGGCGCATCGCCCGCTCCCGCTGCAACAGCTCCATGTCGATCTGGCGCAGGAGCTCCTGCCGTTGCTGGGCGCGATGGTTCCAGGCCAGGGCCGATCCCCACAGCTTCACTGAACCGTTCGCCGCCAGGGCGAACACCACCGACGACACCATCACCTCCACCAGCGTCATCGCCCCATCCCCCGCAGGCTCGCCACGCGCAGGGGCTGTGGGGCCTCCCCCGCCAGCTCCAGCGCATACAACCGCTGCACAGCCCCCTGGCTCAGTTCCAGCCGCAGTTCACCCGGACGGCCTGTGGCGCCGGGCACCCCAGGTGTCCACGACACCAGCCGGTAGTCGTTCTCTCCCACCCGTCCGCTCAGCAGAGGCGCTGGATCAAGCCCTGCCCCGCAACCGGGCACCGGCGCAATCCAGGCACTGGAGGCCAGGGGCAACAGGCAGGCGTGCTCACCGCTCAAGCTGCTCGCCACCTGCTCCGCCGCCGACGCCAGGGCGTCCTCCAGCCGCCGCTGCTCCAGCTCCGCCGCCGCCAGCCGGCTGCCCTGCAGCGCCACCGTCTGCACCGACAGCGCACTCAGCATCAACACCAGCGACACCCCGAAGGCCAGCGGCAACAGAAAACCCTGCTCACCCTCCGGCGCCTGTCTGCGCCAGATCCCCAGGGCCCGACAGCTTCTCACCGTCCATGGAACCGCCATCGACGGACTCCTCACTCCACGACCCCCCAAGCGTTCCCAGCCAGGGTGTGGCGCCACATCCGATTCAGGCGTGGCGGAGCGAAGGCTTCAACAAACGTTGCACAGGTGCGATCAGCACATCCACAAGCGCAGCCCTTCTGGCGGTTGCAGCGCCATTGCTGCATGTGTCGCCGGGCTCAGCAGCTCAGTGGCATCAGCGAGCGCCCGCCGGCTTGCGGCCCTCGGCGGTTCCGAGTCTGTCCCACTGAATTTCAGGCTCAACCAGATCGGTGGCCAGCGGAAGATCGGCCGTGTCCCAGGGGCGCAGGCGTTCCCAGATCGGCAGCTCGCACTGCCGCAGCACCAGCAGCAGTCCAGGTCGCTGCCCACACCGGCATCGCTGTGGCATGGAACAGGCCCTGCTCAAACGTCCCAGATCGGAGCCAGCTCCAACACCAGGCCCGCGAACAGCTCTCCACCATCGAGCTTCTTGGCGTCGTCGAGGCGCTCAGGGGTAGAGGCGGCCCCAGTGCGCCAGATCTCCACAGCCCTCTCTTCGGGCAGCAACAACCAGCCCAGCTGAGCCCCATTGGCCTGGTAGGCGTCCATCTTCTGGCGGAGCGCACTGACGCCACGGGGCCCTTCGTCGGACGCGCTGGCCAGTTCCACCACCAGATCGGGGCAGAGGGGCGCAAAGCCACGGCGCTGCTCGGGGGTGAGCGCCTGCCACCGATCCAGATGCACCAGCGAGGCATCGGGGCTCAGCACCGAGCCATCGGGCAGGCGAAATCCGCTGGAGCTGTCGAACGCTTTCATGGGCAGGCCACTCCGGCGAACCGCCCACCAGAGCAACGCCCCAAGGGCCTGGTTGCGGGCGCCGGCTTCGCTGCCGGTGGGGGTCATGGCAATGACGCGGCCATCGGCCATCAGTTCGAGCACCGCATCGGGATTGGCCTGGCACACCAGCTCGAACTGATCGGGGTTGAGCCGTAGCTCCCAGGGCAGCTGCAGCGGTTGCAGGGCCGCAGATGGGAGTGGCTGGGCCAGCGTCATGAAGCTTCCCACTGCTGACCCCCACCGTAACGACATCGCTCGGCCCGGGCTGTCAGGGTTTAAGTCCCACGTCTCGGCGGCTGAATCGGGCATGCGCACCACCCTCACCCTCGACGACGATCTGCTCGCTCAGGCCGGAAAACTCAGCGGCATCAAGGAGAGCACCCAGCTGATCCGCGAGGCCCTCAAGGCCCTGATCGAGCGGGAACGCTCACGCCGGCTGGTCCCCATGGGCGGCTCGGAAACCCAGATCGGACCACCCCCGCGCCACCGCCAGCTCTACTGAGTCAGCCTTACCGAGTCAGCCCTACCGAGTCAGCTGGTCGCTATCATTGCTTGATAGCAATTCCAGAGGCGCCATGGCGCAGCTCCTGATTCGGCAGCTGGATGATCAGGTGGTGGCCGCACTCAGGGCTCGCGCCCGGGCCCAGGGCCTCTCCCTGGAACAGAGCCTTCGCGACCTCCTCTCCGCCGCAGTCCAGCAGGATGAGTCCCTCAAAGGGGAGCTGGCTCGCCTGCGGGCCACCACACCGGCAGCGGGCCGCAGCCTTGACGTGGCGGCCCTGATCCGCGAGGACCGGGATGCCCGCTGAATCAGGTCCCTGGGTGGTGGACGCTTCGGTGGCCTTCGCCTGGTTTGCCGCCGTGCCGGGCTCCGAGCAGGCCGCCCGGTTGCTCGACGGCGGACCCGCCACCCTGCGACTGGCACCCGACCTGGTGCTGGTGGAACTGCTGAACGCGGGCTGGAAAAGTCTTCGGCTGGGGGCGATCACCTCCGAGCAGTTCGAGGTGTTGGCGACTCGAGCCGCCGAACCGTTCAGCCGCCTGATCCCCTCCACCGCACTGTTGGCTCGTGCCGCGCACTGGTGCCTGGAGCTTGATCACCCCGCCTATGACTGCCTTTACGTGGCCCTCGCCGAACAGGAGCGGGCCACCCTGATCACGGCGGATCAGCGACTGCTGCGCAAGCTCCAGCAGCCGCTGCCGGGTCTTCCTGCTGCGCTTGATCTGGCCTGCCTCACGGATTGAGCGGCAGGCCCACGGATTAAGCGGCAGCCCTACTGATTCAGCTTCAGCACCGCCATGAAGGCTTCCTGGGGCACATCCACCTTGCCCATGGCCTTCATACGCTTCTTACCTTTGGCCTGCTTCTTCAGCAGCTTTTTCTTGCGGGAGATGTCGCCGCCGTAGCACTTGGCTAGCACATCCTTGCGGATGGCGCTGATGCTTTCGCTGGCGATGATGCGGCTGCCGATCGAGGCCTGTATTGGAATCTTGAACTGCTGGCGCGGAATCAGTTCCTTCAGCTTCTCCACCAGGCTCTTGCCCACGTTGTAGGCCTTGTCGCGGTGCACGATCGTGGTGAGCGGATCGGCCTTCTCGCTGTTGATCAGCACATCGAGGCGCACCAGCTCATTGCGCCGGTAGCCGATCAGGCTGTACTCCATCGAGGCATAGCCCTTGGTGCGGCTCTTCATCTGATCGAAGAAGTCGGTCACCACTTCAGCCAGGGGCATCTCGTAGTGCAGTGTCACCCGATCAGTGGTGATGAACTTCATGTCGATGAACTCACCCCGCCGCTCCTGACACAACTCCATCAGGGTGCCGTTGAAGGTGTTGGGGGTGTAGATCTCGAGCTTCACATAGGGCTCTTCGATCGATTCACGCTTCTGCGGATCCGGCAGCGTGGCGGGATTGTCCACCATCAAGATGCTGCCGTCGAGCATGTTCACCCGATAGATCACCGAGGGGGCGGTCACGATCAGATCGAGGTTGTACTCCCGCTCCAACCGCTCCTGCACGATTTCCATGTGCAGGAGGCCCAGGAAGCCACAGCGGAAGCCGAAGCCCATGGCGCTGCTGGTCTCCGGCTCGTAGTTCAGGGCCGCATCGGAGAGCTTGAGCTTGTTGAGCGCCTCGCGCAGGTCGGGGTACTGATCCGCATCGGTGGGGAACAGGCCGCAGAACACCATCGGTTTGGCCTCGGTGTACCCCGGCAGCGGCTCGCTCACCGGATCGGCCACCAGGGTGATCGTGTCGCCCACCCGTGCATCGGCCACGGCCTTGATCGAGGCGGAGAGATAACCCACCTCGCCGGCATGGAGGCTTTCCACCTGACGCTGGTCCGGCGCCATCACCCCCACCTCATCCAGCTCATAGCTGGTCTTGCTGGCCATCAGCAGCACCTTGTCCTTGCGCCCCACCTGGCCGCTGATCACCCTGAAGTACACGATCACGCCCCGGTAGGCGTCGTAGTAGGAATCGAAGATCAGGGCCCGCAGCTGCTCATTCACGCGGTCGGGCGGCGGCGGCACCCGCTCCACGATCGCTTCGAGAATTTCAGGAATGCCCAGCCCCGTCTTGGCCGAGCAATCGATCGCCTTTGAGGTGTCCAGCCCGATGATCGCCTCGATCTCCTCCTTGATCCGCTCGGGATCGGCGCCGGGCAGATCGATCTTGTTGAGCACCGGAATGATCTCCAGATCATTCTCCAGCGCCAGATACACATTCGCCAGCGTCTGCGCCTCCACTCCCTGGCTGGCATCCACCACCAGCAGGGCACCTTCACAGGCCTGCAGGCTGCGGCTCACCTCATAGGAGAAATCCACATGGCCGGGGGTGTCGATCAGGTTGAGGATGTACGTCTCGCCATCGGCCGCGGTGTATTCCATCCGCGCGGCCTGGAGCTTGATCGTGATCCCCCGCTCCCGCTCCAGCTCCATGTTGTCGAGGAACTGGGCCTGCATGTCGCGCGCCGCCACCGTTCCGGTGTCCTGCAGCAACCGGTCGGCCAGGGTCGACTTGCCGTGGTCGATGTGGGCAATGATGCAGAAATTGCGGATCCGCTGAACGGGAACGTCGGTCATGGTCCCGTTCGGGGCTGCTCATTGGGAATACAGCTTAAGCCGGGGGCCTTTGCCTATGAGCCAGCCTGCCCCTGGCTGTGAGGCACAGTCCACCGGCGGGAGACGGGGAGACGGGGAGACGGGGAGACGGGGAGACGGTCAGGAAACTTGCACACTTCTTGCCGTAGCAGCACAACCAGCAGACAAAGGTTGCTATTCAAGATCACTTTTTCCCGTGCCGTGCCTCGTTTCCCAGGAATCACTTTTAACGCCATCCTCGGAACTTCGGCATTCCTTATGTTAACGAGCCACGCCCAGGCTCTCACCTACAGCTTCACTCCTTCCTCGATCACCGTTCCCTCCGGCGATAACAAGGGCGGCTTCGCTGAAACCATCTCTTTCGGCTCCTTTTCCTTCGATTTCACCGCTCCGTCGACGATCTCCGCACCCGTCTCCGGTACGGCAAGCTCCACGGTCAGAGTGGTGAACTACACCTTTAACAATGCAACCTACGACCCTGGCCTGCAGCTGCTGACCTTCACCGGTCCAGGCCCCACATCGCCTGACCCTGACTTCTCTACATCGAGTTTCGTGCTTCAGCTCGATGCCCCCCTTGACAGCGTCACTCCCCCGAACTTCCCCACCTACAAAACCATCTCCTTTGGTGACTACTGCACGAGATGGCAGGACCAGGGCAACACAAAATGCAGATCCGTCGGATCGGCCACTCTCAACCCCATCCAACCCATTCCCTTTGGCCACTCCGGCCTCGGCCTGGCCCCTTTGCTTCCTCTGGCTTGGTACCGACGTCGTTTGATGAGGCGCCTTCCTAAGCTCCAGCCAGCAACCTGAGCTTCCACCATGAGCACCGACACCGCCACAACAGACACCACTGCCACCGCAGGCACCAGCGCCGAAGCCATCAGCGACCCCCGCGCCCTCACGATCGAGAACGTCGAGCGTGTCCTCGATGAGCTGCGCCCCTACCTGATGGCCGACGGCGGCAACGTCGAGATCGTCGAGATCGACGGCCCCACCGTGAAAGTGCGCCTGCAGGGCGCCTGCGGCAGCTGCCCCAGCAGCACCATGACCCTGAAGATGGGCATCGAGCGCAAGCTGCGGGAATCCATTCCCGAAGTCAACGAAGTGGTTCAGGTGCTCTGAGGAGAGGCCATCACCGGCCCGTAGGCTGCACGCGCCCTTGCACCTGGAGCCGTGCTGGATCAGCGCCTGCTGCGCGAGAACCCCGAGCTGATCGTCGAGCAGCTGGGGCGCCGCGGCATCGCTCTCGATCTCACGGGCCTGCAGATGATCGCCCGCCAGGAGCGTGATCTCGAGCAGCAGCGCAGCGATCTGCAGGCCGAGGGCAACCGCATCGGCCGTCAGGTGGGTGAACGCATCCGTGCCGGTGAGGCGCCCCACAGCCCCGAGGTGCAGGCCCTGCGCGATCGGGGCAACACGATCAAGCAGCAGGTGGGGGTGCTGGAGGAGGAGGAGAAATCCCTTGAAGCCCGCCTGCGCGATCAGCTGCTCGCCTTCCCCAACCTGCCCTCCCCCCTCTGCCCTGACGGCGCCGGTGAAACCGAGAACGTGGAGCGGCGGCGCTGGGGCACCCCCCGGGAGCCGGTGGCCGGGGAGCCACCCCTCGAGGAGCACTGGCAGATCGCCGAACGCCTCGGTCTGATCGACACGGAGCGCTCGGTGCGCATCGCCCAGAGCCGTTTCGTGACCCTGCTCGGCCAGGGGGCACGGCTGGAACGGGCCCTGATCAGCTTCATGCTCGATCAGCACACCCGCCGCGGCTACCGCGAGGTGCTGCCACCGATTCTGGTGAACAGCGCCAGCCTCACCGCCTCCGGCCAGTTGCCCAAGTTCGCCGAGGAGAGCTTCCACTGCTCTGGCGACGACCTCTGGCTCACCCCCACCGCCGAGGTGCCGATCACCTCGTTCCACCGCGACGAGCTGATCCCCTCCGAGCAGCTGCCCCTGCGCTACGCCGCCTACACCCCCTGCTTCCGCCGGGAAGCCGGCTCCTACGGCCGTGACACCCGCGGCCTGATCCGTCTGCACCAGTTCAACAAGGTGGAGCTCTACTGGTTCTGCCACCCCGACGAATCCGAAGCGGCCCACGCCCAGCTCACCGCCGACGCCGAAGCTGTGCTGAAGGCCCTGGAGCTGCCCTACCGGGTGATCGATCTCTGTTGCGGTGATCTGGGCTTTTCGGCCGCACGCACGTTCGATCTCGAGGTGTGGCTTCCCGGCGCCGGCACCTACCGCGAAATCTCCAGCTGCAGCACCTGCGGCGAGTTCCAGGCGCGCCGCGCCTCGATCCGCTTCAAGGACGGCAAGAAAACCCGCCTGCTGCACACCCTCAACGGCAGCGGCCTGGCGGTGGGGCGCACCATGGCCGCCCTGCTCGAAACCGGCCAGCAGGCCGACGGCAGCGTGCTCCTGCCGCAGGCCCTGGTGCCATACATGGGTGCCGATCGCCTCGTGCCGGAACCCTGAAAGGAACGCCCCAGGGCTGAACCCCCCAGAATGGGTGCCCTGCGCAACACAGCCTGAATGGGTGTTCTCTCGGCACTGGCGATCCTGGCGGCCCTGATCGTGGTGCACGAAGCCGGCCACTTCTTCGCTGCCACCTGGCAGGGCATCCGCGTCAGCGGCTTCTCGATCGGCTTCGGCCCGGCCCTGCTGCAGCGCCAGCGCCGCGGGGTGCAGTTCGCCCTGCGGGCGATCCCCCTCGGCGGCTACGTGGCCTTCCCCGACGACGACGAGGACAGCGACATCCCCAGCGATGATCCCGACCTCCTGCGCAACCGACCCCTGCCCCAGCGGGCCCTGGTGATCGCGGCCGGGGTGATCGCCAACCTGCTGCTGGCCTGGGCCGTGCTCTTCGGCCAGGGGTTGGTGGTGGGCGTTCCCGCCGGCTTCAGTGCCACCCCCGGCGTGCTGGTGGCGGCGGTGCAGCCCGGCCAGCCCGCCGCCACCTCGGGCCTGATGGCCGGTGATCGCATCCTCAGCCTCGGCGGTGTGCCCGTGGGCGGCGGCTCCAAGGCCGTTGTGGATCTGGTGGCCGACATCCAGGGGGCACCCGAGCGCACCCTGCAGATCGAGGCCGAACGCGCTGGCCAAACCGTCAGCCTGCGGCTCACCCCCTCCGATCGCGACGGCCTCGGCCGCATCGGCGCCCAGCTCCAGCCCAACGGCAGCGAGGTGTTCCGCCCCGCCAAAGGCCCCCTGGAGCTGCTCGGTCAGACCAACCGCGTCTTCGTGCAGCTGATCCGGCGCACCGTTGATGGCTTCGTGGCCCTGGTCACCCACTTCGGGGAAACCGCCCCCCAGGTGTCGGGACCGGTGAAGATCGTGGAGATGGGCGCCAGCCTGGCCCGCCAGGGCGGCGGCAGCCTGTTCGTGTTCGCCGCGCTGATCTCGATCAACCTGGCGGTGCTCAACGCCCTGCCCCTTCCCCTGCTCGATGGCGGCCAGTTCGTTCTCCTCCTGCTTGAGGGGCTGCGCGGCCGGCCCCTGCCCGACCGCCTGCAGCTGGCCTTCATGCAGTCGGGCTTTCTGCTGCTGGTGGGGCTGAGCGTGGTGCTGATCGTCAAGGACACCAGCCAGCTCTCGGTGGTGCAGCAGCTGCTCGGCCACTGAGGTGCCCCGTCTGGCCACGGCCCGGCAGCGGATGCCGCTGATCCTGGAGCGCCTGGCCCTCCACTACCCCCACGCCACCTGCTCCCTGAACTGGCGCACCCCCTGGGAGCTGCTGGTGGCCACGATGCTCTCGGCCCAGTGCACCGATGAGCGGGTCAATCTGGTCACCCCGGCCCTGTTCGAGCGCTTCCCCGATGCCGCCGCGGCCGCCGCAGTGAGCTCCGCTGAGGTGGAGCCCTATGTGAAATCCACCGGCTTCTTCCGCAACAAGGCGAAGAACATCGTGGCCGCCTCCCAGTTGTTGATCGAGCGCCACGGCGGCGCGGTGCCGGCGTCGATGGAGGAACTGCTGGAGCTCCCCGGGGTGGCGCGCAAGACCGCCAACGTCGTGCTGGCCCATGCTTTCGGCATCAACGCCGGCGTCACGGTCGACACCCATGTGCGCCGGCTGAGCAACAGGCTCGGGCTGACGCGAGCGAGCGAACCACGCCGGATCGAGCCGGAGCTGATGAAGCTCGTGCCGCAGCCGGAGTGGGAGAACTTCTCGATCCGGCTGATCTTCCATGGGCGCGCCGTCTGCAATGCCCGCAAGCCCCTGTGCGCGGGCTGCCCCCTGGCCGATCTCTGCCCCAGCCATCCAGACCATGGCCCAAGCGGCCGGCGGGCTGGGCGATCAGCCACACGGTAAGCTTGCTCTTCACTGAAAGAGCTGCAGCAGCCGCATGGCGAAGAAGTCGATGATTGCGCGCGACGTCAAGCGCAAGAAAATTGTGGAACGCTTCGCCGTCAAGCGCGCTGCCCTCAAGGCTGCCTTCGAATCGGCCGCCGATCCGATGCAGCGGCTGGAGATCCACCGCCAGATCCAGAATCTGCCCCGCAACAGCGCCCCCTCCCGCGTGCGCAACCGTTGCTGGGCCACCGGCAAGCCCCGCGGCTTCTACAGAGATTTCGGCCTCTGCCGCAACCAGCTGCGCGAGCGCGCCCACAAGGGCTTGCTGCCCGGCGTGGTCAAGTCGAGCTGGTAGGCCACCCACCAACGGCCTGCTCCGGGTGGCCAGTGGCCACCCTTTTTTGCGCGCGCCACCCCTGCAGGCCCGAATGCGAGGATGGTACGTGATACAAAACGGACATAAACCGACGTGCCAGGACAGATTCAGACGGTCTCCTTCGATGGTCGGGAGATCCGGCTGACCACAGGGTTGTATGCCCCCCAGGCGGGTGGCTCAGTATTGATCGAATGCGGGGACACCGCCGTGCTGGTCACGGCCACCCGCTCCAAGGGTCGCGAAGGAATCGACTTCCTCCCCCTCACCTGTGATTACGAGGAGCGCCTCTACGCCGCCGGCCGCATCCCGGGCAGCTTCTTCCGCCGCGAAGGCCGCCCCCCCGAGCGCGCGATCCTCACCACCCGCCTGATCGATCGCCCCTTGCGGCCCCTGTTCCCCTCCTGGCTGCGCGACGACCTCCAGGTGGTGGCCACCTGCCTGTCGCTGGATGAACGGGTGCCGCCCGATGTGCTGGCGGTCACCGGCGCTTCGATCGCCACCCTGCTGGCGAAGATTCCCTTCCAGGGCCCGATGGCGGCCGTGCGCGTGGGCCTGCTCGGCGACGACTTCGTGCTCAACCCCAGCTACCGCGAGATCGAGCGCAGCGAACTGGATCTGGTGGTGGCCGGCACCCCCGCCGGTGTGGTGATGGTGGAAGCGGGCGCCAACCAGTTGCCAGAGCAGGATGTGATCGAGGCGATCGACTTCGGCTACGAAGCCGTGGGCGAGCTGATCAAGGCCCAGCAGAAGCTTCTCGCCGACCTCGGCATCGAGCAGGTGTTCCCCGAACCCCAGGTTCAGGACCCTGCCCTGCCGGCCTTCCTGGAGCAGGAATGCGGCGCTGGCATCGGTGAGGTGCTCAAGCAGTTCAGCCTCACCAAGGCCGAGCGCGACGCCCAGCTCGATGGGATCAAGGCGGGTGTGGCCGAGAAGATCGCCGCCCTCTCCGACGACGACCCGATCCGCGTGGCCGCCGCCGGCAAGGCCCTGGGGAACACCTACAAGGGCATCACCAAGAAGCTGATGCGCGCCCAGATCGTCAGCGATGGCAAGCGGGTCGATGGCCGCAACCTCGATGAAGTGCGCCCGATCAGCGCCGCCGTGGGCGTGCTGCCCAAGCGGGTGCATGGCTCCGGCCTGTTCCAGCGCGGGCTCACCCAGGTGCTCTCCACCGCCACCCTCGGCACCCCCAGCGATGCCCAGGAGATGGATGACCTCAACCCCATCGGTGAGAAGACCTACCTCCACCACTACAACTTCCCCCCTTATTCGGTGGGCGAAACCCGGCCGATGCGCTCCCCCGGCCGCCGTGAGGTGGGCCACGGTGCCCTGGCCGAACGGGCGATCGTGCCCGTGCTCCCTCCCAAGGAGAGCTTCCCCTACGTGCTGCGCGTGGTCTCGGAATGCCTCAGCTCCAACGGCTCCACCTCGATGGGCTCGGTCTGCGGCAGCACCCTGGCCCTGATGGATGCCGGCGTGCCCCTCAAGGCTCCCGTGAGCGGTGCCGCCATGGGCCTGATCAAGGAGGGCGATCAGGTGCGCATCCTCACCGACATCCAGGGCATCGAAGACTTCCTCGGTGACATGGACTTCAAGGTGGCCGGCACCGAGAAGGGCATCACCGCCCTGCAGATGGACATGAAGATCAGCGGTCTTGCAGTCAGCACCGTGGCCGAGGCCGTCAACCAGGCCCGCCCGGCCCGGCTGCACATCCTCGAGAAGATGCTCGAGGCGATCGGCAAGCCCCGCGACGTGCTCTCCCCCCACGCCCCCCGCCTGCTCAGCTTCCGCATCGACCCGGAACTGATCGGCACCGTGATCGGCCCCGGCGGCCGCACGATCAAGGGCATCACCGAGCGCACCAACACCAAGATCGACATCGAAGACGGCGGTATCGTCACGATTGCCAGCCACGACGGAGCCGCGGCCGAGGAAGCCCAGCGGATCATCGAGGGCCTCACCCGTCGCGTCAGCGAAGGGGAGATGTTCAACGGCTCCGTCACCCGGATCATTCCGATCGGCGCCTTCGTCGAGATCCTCCCCGGCAAGGAGGGCATGATCCACATCTCCCAGCTCTCGGAAGCACGGGTCGAGAAGGTGGAAGACGTGGTCAAGGTGGGCGATGCCGTGACCGTGCGCGTGCGCGAAATCGACAACCGCGGCCGCATCAACCTCACCCTGCGCGGCGTGGCCCAGGAGCAGGTGCCGGTGGCCTGATCACAGCCAAGGAAGGTGGGGGGATTCAGGGACATGCCCTGGATCACCCTGCCCTCCGCCCCAGGCCTGAAACAAGCCTGGTAACAATGGCTGGGGTGAGCGATCAGAGCTGAAACAGGTTGTTCCCCACCGTCAGAATCTGCAGCGTGGCATCGAAGGCAGGATCGCCCAGCTCCCGCTCAATGTTGGGATCCCAGACAAACACATCAGCACCAACGATCGTGGTCGCTCCGATTTCAGGACCGATCTGTCGAAATCCATCCTCATCGAGCACGGGGCGACCCTGACTGTCGGTGAGAATTTCAAAGCGGCTGATCTCCACGCCATCGGCCACCTGCTCGTAGGTGATCACGTTGTCGTAGGGACCGACGTTGTAGATCAGCACCTTGTCGCCCTCAGCCGCATTGAAATCCTCGATCGAAGAGGCGATCACAACGCCGGCTGACCCTGCTCAGCCAGAAAGTCGTTGAGAATCTGCTGGGCCTGAAGGATCAAGGTCAGGATCAAACATCGAAGATCTGAGGCAATCCCGAGGCTAGCGGACGGCCCGAAAGGCTTCAGGCAGGCCTCCCGGCGGCTGGGACCGGAAGCCCTCAGAGCATGAAACCCGGATCGATGCGCGCCAGGGCGGCGGCCGCCCGCTCACACAGTTCCCTGTGGGCCAGACCATGGCTGGCGATCAGACAGCCCGCCTGCAGTCCATCGCCATTGTTGTAGTGAAGGGGCCGGCCATCGGCATGGCTGAAGGCCCCGCCCGCCGCTCGCAGCACCGCCTCAGGCGCCGCCATGTCCCAGTCCTTGGGGGCACTGCGGCCGGAGAGGGAGAGGTACAGGTCGGTTTCACCGCGCAGGATCGTGGCCACCTTGCAGCCCACGCTGCCCACCGCCAGCGAGGGGCCCAGCTCCAGGGCCTGCACCAGCTGCTCCAGCCGCTGGTCACGGTGGTTGCGGCTGGCCACCAGCACCAGCTCGCGAGGTTCGCGCCGCTCGCTCAGCTGGGGCGCAAACCTCTCCCCTGAAGGGTTCTCCCGCCAGGCGCCGCCGATCAATCCCTCGGCGGCCGTCCCCACCAGACCGAACCACAGCTCCTCCTTCTCGGGGAGCAGCACCACGCCCAGGACGGGCTGCCCCCGATGCACCAGGGCCAGATGCACCGCGTACTCGCCCGTGCCCTGGATGAAGTCCTTGGTGCCATCGAGCGGATCGAGGATCCACAGCCACTCGGCCTCCAGAGGCAGCCCTGCCCTGAGCTGGTCCTTGGCCGTTTCCTCGCTGAGCAGGGTCCAGGGGGCGTTGGGAAAGGCCTGGGCAAGGCCGTCGAGCAGGTGCTGGTTCACCGCCAGATCGGCCGCCGTCACCGGACCCTCGCCGCCCTCATCCACGCTCAGGGCCGCGTTGTAGCCGAAGGGTGGCTGCTCGCCGCGAGCGTAGGCCCGCAGAATCGCGGCCGAGTCCCAGCTCAGCTGACGCAGGAGCGCCAGCAACTCCTCCACGTCGACGCCGGCGGGCAGGGAGGGGGCAGCCATCATGGGCGGGGCCAGGGACACGTTCAGAGCCGCATTGTGGAGCAAGCCAGCGAACCCGCCGCCGGGGTGCTGTACCTGGTGGGGACACCGATCGGCAACCTGGGGGACCTCTCTCCCCGGGCCCGCCGGGTGCTTGAGGGCGTCGACCGCATCGCCTGTGAAGACACCCGCCACAGCGGTCAGCTGCTGGCCGGCCTGGGCATCCGCAGCCGCCTGCTCAGCTTTCACCAGCACAACCAGACCGCCCGCATCCCCGAGCTGCTGGCCGCCCTGGCCGCCGGGGAAAGCCTGGCGGTGATCAGTGATGCGGGCCTGCCGGGCATCTCCGATCCGGGCGAGGCGCTGGTGGCAGCCGCCCGCGCCGGCGGCCATCCGGTGATCTGCGTGCCCGGCCCCTGCGCCGTGACCACCGCCCTGGTGAGCAGCGGCCTGCCCAGTGGCCGCTTCTGCTTCGAGGGATTCCTGCCGGCCAAGGTGAGTCTTCGCCGCCAGCGGCTCCAGGAGCTGGCCGGCGAACCGCGCACGCTCGTGCTGTTCGAAGCACCGCACCGGTTGATCGAGCTGCTCGAAGACCTGCACAGCACCCTGGGCGACCGTCCTCTGCAGGTGGCGCGGGAACTCACCAAACGGCACGAGCAACAGATCGGTCCCAGCGTGAGCGCGGCCCTTGAGCACTTCCGCAGGGTGCCGCCCCGGGGGGAGTGCACCCTTGTGCTGGGCGGTGCCGCCCCTGTGGAACCACCTGTTCTCAGCGACGCCGAGCTGACCCTGGAGCTGCGCGAGAAGGTGGCGTCAGGCCTGAGCGCCAGTGATGCGGCCCGCCAGCTGGCCGCTGAGACCGGCCTCTCGCGCCGCAGCCTCTACGCCCTGCTCCACCGGCCGGAGTGAGCAGCCCCAGCGGGGGATGGACCATGCTGAAGGACGAGCTGCCCCCAGTCCCATCGCCCCGGCCATGCTGCTGCGCCTGCGCCTGTTGCTCACCAGCCTTGGCGGCGGGGTGCTGCTGCTGCTGATCCTCTGCCTCGGCGCCCAGAACCTGGAGGAGCGCCCCACTCTGCGGCTCGGCATCGGCCGCAGCGCCCCCCTGCCCAGCGGCTTCCTGGTGGGGCTGGCCCTGGCGGCGGGGGTGATCAGCGGCGGTTCTGCCACTGCCCTGCTGCTGCCCCGCCGGGATCAGCCGCCGGGGAGTGCGTAGAGCGCACCTTCCAGCACCACCCGGGTGATGCCCTTCCCAACCAGGTAGGTGGCCGTGCGCTGGATCACCTGGCTGTCGGGCATCTTGATCACCCGCTGGCTGCGGCCGCACTGGCGCTTGGCCTGGCGGGGATTGGCAAACACCACCAGAGCCTGGCGGGCCTGCTCCTCGTCGGGGAGGGCACCCAGCTCGGGGAAGTCACTGAGGGGGCGGGCCTGGAGCTCCACGGTCTTGTCGACAAGCATGTAGAGGCTGTCGGGCAGGGGTGCGCTCTCCAGCGGCTGGCAGACCACAGCGGGCCGCTGCTCACCCCCTCCGCCGAGGTTGGCGCCCGCAACCACGGGCACCATCGTGAACACATTCCCTTCGGCGTCGGTGTCGTCGCCATCGCTGTCGTCGCCATCGCTGTCGTCAGCGTCGCTCTCCTCGTCGCCCTCGCCGTCATCCCCGAAGTCATCGGCGTCATCGATCGCCAGCACGCCAGGGCGTTCAGACTCCTCATCGACCTCGGGGGCGCCGTCGTCGCGGTCCTGATCGGAATCCTCGTTCGGCGCCTCAGCGGCCGCCGGGGTGAGCGCCTCAAGGGGAGCCTCCAGCTGGGCCACCGGGCGGCCGCGCTCCCTCTTGAGCTGCTCGTAGAGCTCGGGCGCGAGGGCGCCCTTCACCACCCGGGTCACGGTGTTGGGGCTGCAGCCGAAGGCATCAGCGAGGGCCGCGCTGGATTCACCAGCCCGCCACCGCTGAACCAGCTCCTGTTTCTGGGCATCACTGAGCCGGGAGGCCGCCATCGAGCAAGTTGCGCAGCCTCCCAATCTAGGCTGCACAGGTGGGCCGTTAGCTCAGCTGGATAGAGCATGCGACTTCTAATCGCACGGTCGCTGGTTCGAATCCAGCACGGCCCGTTCCCCCATCTCCCGGCAGCCACCGACCCAGGAAGCCTGGCCAGCACTCCCTTAGCGAGGCGTTCAGCAGCAGAAACGCCGACCGCCCTGAGGGGAAACGAACCGATGCTGGTCCGCATCCTCCCGTGCGTTCCCCATGGGGCGGCCCACCGCTGGGGCTGGTTCGCCACGGTGGCGAATGCCGTGGTGCGCCGAAGCCCCCCGCCGCCGCCCCCGCGACGTCCAGCCGCGCTCGCGTCCAGGGAAGCTGATCGAGCAATGGCAGGCCATGACAGACGCGAGGCCTTCAAACGGACTCCTGAATCCATCAGGACAAAGCCCCCAGAGACAACACATGGGCGGCCGAAAGCATTGATCCGTCGTCGCCAGGAACTTCGAAAGAGCAATCACATGTGAAACACCGCCCCAGCGAAACTCTCTCCGAGGACGACCGCCGCAGCGCAGGCAGTCGTCCGCTAAGGTAAGGTCATATTGATAACATTAATGACAAACCAATTCGGAAAATCATAAATCCGTTCCTTAGCGCACCCTTCGATACTCAACCTGCGTTCATCAACAGCCGTGCGTGGCCCATCGCTTTCCAAGCACGAACTGTGACCGCCCAAGTCCATTCAGTCAGCCCAAAGAATCGCGAATGCGCTCTTTTCTTCATCAGCCCAAGCGGAAATTAACACAGAATATTTTCACGCAGGATATTTCGCCATCTCAAGGAGCTTGATGCAATCCACAGACCAGAAGAAGTTTCTACTTCAAGCCGATTATGCGGCTTCACTTCGCCCACTTCTCCCTCCCGAAGCCTTTCTTCCTGACAGGAGCAAGATCTGGATCCTTCTGATCAACCTGGCCATCCTTGTCCTGGGCTGGACAATGGCCAGGCATCTTGACCAGTGGAGCTGGCAGTGGATGTGGCTCTACTTACCGTTTGCACTGGTGATGGGCAACAGCGTGATCGCTTTGCTGTTCAGCACACACGATCTGATGCACAACAGTGCCATCAGAAATCCAAGGGTGAAACAGGCCCTGACCCTTGCAGGCCTGGCCTTGCTTTGGATGCCTCCTACCATGTGGAAGGCGGTTCACAACCGCGAACATCACAGAAAGACGAATTCTTTCCAGGATCCCGACCGGAACTACCTGCACAGTCAGCCCTTCAGTTGGGGCAAGTGGATTCAGAATCTCTTCGTACCTTCCTCAGAGGTGAATCCCATCTTGTTGGCAGTCGGCATGACGCAGGCATGGGGAATCCACGTCTTCCGCAATCTCACCTCCGTCTTGATCTTCGTGGACGGCACCGCCCAGTACACGCAGGCCTCTTTCAAGGTGAGCACGAAGGAACGCCGAAAAATTTTCTGGGAGCTTCTTGCGATAGCAGCGCTTCACCTGGGGATTATCGCCTATATCGGCGTCAAGCCGGCAGGACTGATCCTTGGATATTTTCTTCCAATTTGGATTGGCTATGCAGGAGTTATTTTTTACATCTATACCAACCACATGATGTCAAGCCTGACTCCTGTGAACGACCCCTTGGCCAACAGTCTTTCCCTGCGAGTCCCTGCCCTGATCGACGCACTCCACTTCAACTTTTCGTACCACACCGAGCATCATGTCTTCCCCGGCATGAATTCAGACTACTATCCAGTGCTACAAGGGCTTCTGCAGTCGCTTTACCCAGATCGCCATAACTTAATGGATGCCACAGAAGCCTGGCGAACCATGCTTCGAACTCCTCGTCACTACCTCAACGACAACGTATTCACCGATTGGAACGGAGAAAAGATGGTCGAATGCCCATTGCCAAGACCCATGGGCTAGACCTGTTTCTGCCTAAGGGTCGTAGCCGCGGCTCCTGCGGGAACAAACTGGACGATATCCCAAAGAAATCCCCTCGCCGAGCTCCGGACTCGAATACATCCCTACGGTGATGATCAGGTGATGCGGCATCGCCATGCCACTGCCCACTGAAACCGACTCATTCGCGGCCCTTGAGCCCCTGCTGCTGCGCTCCAAGGGCCAAGGCGATGCCCTGATCGAGGTGCTCCACGGCGCCCAGCAGCGCTACGGCCACCTCAGCGATCCCCTGCTCCGCCATGTGGCGACGCGCCTGAAGCTTCCCCTCAGCCGGGTCAAGGGAACCGCCAGCTTCTATCACCTCTTCCGTTTCCAGCCGCCGGCCCGCCACCGCTGCGTGGTCTGCACCGGCACCGCCTGCCAGATCCAGGGGGGCCCGGCCCTGATCGCAGCCTTGGAGGAGAGCCTGGGGCTTCAGATGGGCGACCGCCGCGCCGATGGCTGGGTCAGCCTCTCGGAGGTGCGCTGCCTGGGCACCTGCAGCGACGCGCCCCTCGTGCTGATCGATGGAACCATCGGCCGCCAGCAGACCCCCGAGGGCCTGCGCCAACGCCTGAGGGGGCTGGCGCCATGAACGGCCTGCGTTGCTGCGCCTCGGCCGGCTGCCTGGCCAGGGGCTCCGGCGCCTTGATGGGGGCCCTCGAAACGGCCATCTCCAGGGGCGAACTGGGCGATCGGATCCAGCTGCGCCCGGTGGGCTGCCTGGGCCCCTGCAGCCAGGGCCCCCTGCTGGCCCTCGATCCGGATGGCGATCTCTATGCCGGTGTGGACCCGCAGGACGCCGAAACCCTGGTGGCCGCTCTGGCCCGGCGGCTGCATCAGGGCTCTGACCAGGCGACGCCGCTGGAGTGGGCCCCCGCCAGGGGCGAACGGCTGGATCTCACCCATCCCTTCTTCCAGGGGCAGAAGCGGATCGTGCTGGAGCACTGCGGGCTGATCGATCCCACCGACCTGGACCAGGCGATCGCCGTGGGGGCCTACGGCCAGCTGGAGCGGGTGCTGCAGGGCTGGAGTCCGGAGCGGGTGCTGACCGAACTGCAGCGCAGCGGCCTGCGCGGCCGTGGCGGTGCCGGCTATCCCACCGGTCTGAAATGGGCCACCGTGGCCCGCATGCCCGGGGCCCGCAAGGTGGTGGTCTGCAACGCCGATGAAGGCGATCCCGGCGCCTTCATGGACCGCGCCGTGCTGGAGGGCGATCCCCATCGGGTGTTGGAGGGGATGGCGATCGCCGCCTATGCGGTGGGAGCCGATCATGGATTCATCTACATCCGCGCCGAGTACGCCCTGGCGATCGAGCGGCTGCGCCTGGCGATCGATCAGGCCGTCCGCCGCGGGCGGCTCGGGCAGGCACTGTTCGGCACGGGCTTCGGGTTCAGCGTGGAGCTGCGGGTGGGGGCCGGTGCTTATGTCTGCGGCGAGGAAACGGCGCTGATCGCCTCAATCGAGGGCAAACGCGGCACGCCGCGCCCCAGGCCCCCCTATCCCGCTGAGCGGGGCGTAGGCGGGAAACCCACCCTGATCAACAACGTCGAAACCTTGGCCAATGTGGCACCGATCCTGCGGGAAGGCGCCGACTGGTTCGCCGCCATCGGCACCACCGGCAGCGCCGGCACCAAGGTGTTCAGCCTCACCGGCCACGTGCGCCGCGGCGGCCTGGTGGAGGTGCCGATGGGCACCAGCCTGACCACGGTCGTGCTGGAGATGGGGGAGGGGGCCCCGGAGGGATCGGCCGTCAAGGCGGTTCAGACCGGCGGCCCCTCCGGGGGATGCGTGCCCGCCGATCGGCTCGACACGCCCCTCGATTACGAAAGCCTCCAGGCCCTGGGCACGATCATGGGCTCCGGCGGCATGGTGGTGCTGGATCAGAGCACCGACATGGTGGCCCTGGCGGCCTATTTCATGGCCTTCTGTCGCGAGGAGTCGTGCGGCAAGTGCGTGCCCTGCCGCGCCGGCACCGTGCAGCTCCATGGCCTGCTGGAGCGGATCCTCTCCGGCAGCGCCAGCCACGCCGACCTCGATCAGCTCGAAACGCTCGGCGCGATGGTGATGGACACCAGCCTCTGCGGCCTGGGGCAGAGCGCGCCCAAGCCGATGCTGAGCACCCTGCGCTACTTCCGCGGCGACTACCTCGCCCGGCTGGAGGCCCCATGAGCGTGCGCACGCTGCGCATCGACGGCCGCGATGTGGCCAGCGGCGAGGGAGCCACCGTGCTCGAGGCCGCCCGCGAAGCCGGCGTGGCCATCCCCACCCTCTGCCACCTGGAGGGGCTCTCGCCCGTGGCCGCCTGCAGGCTCTGCCTGGTGGAGATCGAGGGCAGCAACAAGCTCCAGCCCGCCTGCATCACCCCGGTGAGCGAGGGCATGGTGGTCCACACCGCCACACCACGCCTCAGGGAGATCCGGCGAACGGTGATCGAGCTTCTGTTCACCGAGGGCAACCACGTCTGCGCCGTGTGCGTGGCCAACGGCCATTGCGAACTGCAGGACCGCGCCGTGGACGTGGGCATGGACCACGCCCGCCTGCCCTACCGCTTCCCCGATCGTCCGGTGGATCTCTCCCACCAGCGCTTCGGGCTCGACCACAACCGCTGCATCCTCTGCAGCCGCTGTGTCCGCGTCTGCGACGAGGTGGAGGGCGCCCACGTCTGGGACATGGCCTGGCGGGGGGAGCACTGCCGGATCATCGCCGGGCTCGATCAGCCCTGGGGCGCCGTGGATGCCTGCACCGACTGCGGCAAGTGCGTGATGGTCTGCCCCACCGGCGCCCTGTTCCACAAGGGCGACAGCGTGGCGGAGAAACACGAGGACCCAAGCCGCCTCGCAGCCCTGCTGCAGGCCCGCCGCGCCCGGCAGGAGGCCCCATGAGCCAGCCCGCGAAGCTGCGTCTGGCCACCGTCTGGCTGGCGGGCTGCTCCGGCTGCCACATGTCGTTCCTCGACCTCGACGAGTGGCTGATCGAGCTCGCCCCCCAGATCGAGATGGTCTTCTCACCGATCGCCTCCGACATCAAGACCTACCCCGAAGACGTGGATGTGGCCCTGGTGGAGGGGGGCGTGGGCACCAGCGAGAACCTCGACCTGATCCGCCAGGTGCGCCGGCACAGCCGCCTGCTGGTGTCGTTCGGCGACTGCGCCGTGACCGCCAACGTGCCCGGCCTGCGCAACCCGCTCGCTGGCCCGGCGGCGGTGCTGGATCGCTCCTACCTGGAGCTGGCCGACGGCTCGGCCCAGTGGCCCCACGCTCCGGGCCTGGTGCCGGAGCTGCTGGAGCGGGTGCTGCCGGTGCATGAGCTGGTGCCGGTGGACCTGTTCCTGCCGGGTTGCCCCCCACCCGCCAAGCGCATCCGCGCCGTGCTCGAAGCCCTGCTGCGGGGCGAGCAGCCACAGATGGAGGGGGCGGAGATGATCCGCTTCGGCTGAACCATGACCCGCACCATCCTGATCGATCCGGTCACCCGCATTGAGGGCCACGCCAAGATTTCGATCCATCTCGACGCCGGCGGCAGCGTGAGCGCGGCCCACTTCCACGTGGGCGAATTCCGGGGCTTCGAGGCCTTCTGCGTCGGGCGCCCCTTCAGCGAAATGGCGGCGATCACGGCGCGGATCTGCGGCATCTGCCCGGTGAGCCACCTGCTGGCCGCCGCCAAGACCAGCGACCAGCTGCTGGCGGTCTCGATCCCGCCGGCGGCCGAGCGGCTGCGGCGGCTGATGAACCTGGCCCAGATCATCCAGTCGCATGCACTCTCCTTCTTTCACCTCAGCAGCCCCGATTTCCTGCTCGGCTGGGACAGCGACCCCGCCCAGCGCAATGTCTTCGGGCTGATCGCCGCCGATCCCGAGCTGGCCCGTGGCGGCATCCGCCTGCGCCAGTTCGGCCAGGCGGTGATCGAGCGGTTGGGGGGGCGCAAGATCCACCCGGCCTGGGCGGTGCCCGGTGGCGTGCGCAGTCCGCTGCAGCCTGGCGACCGCGACTGGATCCGCTCCCGCCTGAGCGAGGCCGTCGCCACCACCCAGGGCGCCCTCGAGCTGTTCAAGCGCCTGCTGGATGGACCGCTGGCCGCTGAGGCCGGCGACTTCGGCGACTTCCCCTCCCTGTTCCTGGCGCTGGTGGGGCCAGACGACCGCTGGGAGCACTACGGCGGCCAGCTGCGCCTGATCGACAGCACGGGGGCACCGGTGGGCCGTGATCTTCCCTCCGATGGGCTCAGCCCGGAGCAGCTGGACAACCTGCTGGCCGAGGCCGTGGAACCCTGGACCTACCTGAAATTCCCCTACTACAAGCCCCTGGGCCCGGAGGCCGGCAGCTACCGGGTCGGCCCCCTGGCGCGCCTGAACGTCTGCGAGCGGATCGGCCACGAGCGGGCCGACCGGGAGCTGCTGGAGCTGCGCCAGCGCGGCGGCCGGGTGGTCACCAGCTCCTTTCACTACCACCTGGCCAGGCTGATCGAGATCCTTGCTGCCCTGGAGGCGATCGAGGCGCTGCTTGATGACCCCGCACTGAGCGACAGCCATGTGCGTGCCCATGCCGGGGTGAATGCCCGCGAGGCGGTGGGCGTGAGTGAAGCGCCCCGCGGCACTCTTTTCCACCACTACAAGGTGGATGCCAACGGCCTAATCGAGGCGGTGAATCTGATCATCGCCACCGGCCAGAACAACCGGGCGATGAACCGCACGATCACCCAGATCGCCCGCCAGCACATCCAGGCGGGTCCAGCTGAAGCGGGCCCCGGCGACCAGCTGCCGGAGATCGCCGAGGGGCTGCTCAACCGGGTGGAGGCGGGCATCCGCTGCTTCGATCCCTGCCTCTCCTGCTCCACCCACGCCGCCGGCCAGATGCCGTTGCACGTGCAGCTGATCGGACCCGAAGGAGAGGTCTTGCGCGAACGGTGGCGGGATTGAGCCCAGGTGCACGGCAGCGGCGAGCCGATCTGCTGATCGGCTGGGGCAATGGCCTGCGCCAGGACGACGGCGTGGGCCTCGCCATCGCCGAGCGGGTGGAGGGCTGGAGCCGGCCGGGGCTCACGGTGCTGGCCATCACCCAGCTCACCCCTGAGCTGGCAGCGATGGTGGCGGAGGCGAAACGGGTGCTGTTCGTGGACGCGGCTCTGGCGCCGGCCTGCCCAGACCCGGGCTGGCGGCTCGAGCCGCTGGACGCTCCAGCGGATGGGGTCAAGGCGGCCGGCGCCGAACGCCTGAGCCACCACGCCAGCCCCGGCGCCCTGCTGCAACTGGCCGGCAGCCTCTACGGCCGCACCCCGCCCGCCTGGCAGCTGCTGCTGCGGGCCCACAGCTGCGAGATGGGCACTGGCCTCAGCGCCGCCACCGCCGCCCTGCTGCCCGAAGCCCTGGCGGCGGTGGGGCGCTGGTGCGGCGATGCATGAGCTGGCCCTGATGGAGGAGCTGCGCCGGATCGCCCTGGAGGCGGCGGTGGCCCAGGGGGCCCGCCGGATTCACGCCATGCGGCTGCGGGTGGGACGGCTCTCCGGAGTGGATCCCGAGGCGCTCCGCTTCGCCTTCGAGGTGGTGATGGCCGAAGGGATGGCCAGCGGCGCACAACTGGAGCTGGAGGTGGTGCCCAGCCGCTGCCGCTGCGGGCCCTGTGGCGCGCCGTTCGAGCCGGAGGATCTGATCCTGGTCTGTCCGCACTGCGGGGCCCCGGCCGCTGAGGTGCTGGCGGGGCGGGAGCTGGAGCTGATCGGCCTCGAGGTGACCTGAAACGGAGCCATCAGCCCCCCCTGAAAAGCGCTCAAACCGGCAACGATGACTCCATGCCCCTCGCCCAGCACCAAGTTTTGAGACCATGCACATCGAGGGCTCTGGCTAGCTATGAGTCAGGCCTATAACGAGGAAAGAGGCGGTCCTGGAATCTTTCAGGCAGCACTGCAAGCCGAATATCAACCCAAACCAAAAAAGGAGATCAACAATGAGCATGAAAGAAGCTTACCAAATGAAACTACAGGCGCAATTGGACGAGTGGAGCGCAGAGGTCGACAAGCTCAAGGCAAAAGCCGACAAAGCAAACGCAGAGGCACGACTTGAATACTACAAAGACATCAAGGAATTGAGATCCATGCGAGAAACGGCTTACAGCAAACTTGCCGAACTAAAAGAAGCCAGCAAGGACGCCTGGGAGGATCTCAAAGCAGGAATGGATAGCGCCTGGGACTCTCTCGGCAATGCACTGAAGTCAGCCGTTTCGAGATTCGATCAAATTCATAGCCGACCTCCACCACCAACAAAGGAGCTTACGAATGAAATCACCCATCTATGCTTTGCTGCTGATCAGCGCAATCGCCGCCACTCCACCCTGCTACGCCCAAACCGACAACTCCAACACTTCAATAGAAGGGGTCAAGACAGGAGCTCAGGACTTACTCAAGACCCTCGGCTCGTACACTGCAGACAGAAGAGACGAGGCAGTTCAAAAAGCTCAAGAGGGCCTGCATGAACTGGATCAACGCATTGACACACTGGAGGCAAGAATTGATAAAAACTGGGGCAAACTGAGCGAGGCCACGCGCAAGGAAACGCGCAAGAACCTCAGGGCCCTTCGCAAGCAACGGAATCAAGTTGCCGAATGGTATGGCAGCATGAAAACCAGTTCAGCCGATGCGTGGGACCACATGAAAAAAGGGTTCTCTGATGCATACCAGGCTCTTGAGAATGCCTGGGAAAAGTCCGAACAAGAATTTAAGTCCAACGAATAAACAGCCTTCCCCCTTGCAGATGTGGAGTTTCGCTGGCCTGAAGACCTGATCACGGAAGCCCCGAAACAGGCATGGTTCAAGCTCATCACTTACGAGGACATTGTTGGCTCAGGAGAAGAGGCCTCCTGCCCGATGGCGATGCGGATGTGGGGTCAAGATCCAATAGGCAAGCAATTTCAAACGATCGTTGACGAAGAACCAGGCAAGGGCATAGCCCCATACCACCAAGGCCCAGCCCCAGCCCAGTGGGGTCATGAACCATCCGTACACGGCGATCAGAGTCGCTAGCAATTGTGTGCCACAAACCGCCAGCAGCAGAATCCGCGCTGGTCGAATGGACCAGAATGGTCCTCGGGTCCGTGTGAGGAAGATCGTCAGATGACCAGCCACGGAGAGCTTTAAATACATCAGCGTCTGGATCTGTGCTCGATCAAGTTCAAAGACACGCTCCCCCAAATAAAACAAGCCAAAGGCTGAAACAACCCCAATGAATCCCAGCGCTGTCGCGACCCCCATCACAATGGGCATATTCCATCGCTCTGGACTGTTGCTGTAATGAACATTGTCATAAGCGATTGACAAGATAGCGCCGTCATTCAGCAATGCGAGCATCACAATCAAAACTGCGGTCACGGGATAGAAGTTAAACACCAGGATCGAGAACGTCATGAACAACAGAACGCGCAGCGTTTCAGCGATGCGGTAAATGGCATAGCTGTTCATTCGCTGGAAGATTTTGCGACTTGTCTTGATGGCCTCGACAATCACGGACAGTCCCGGCGTCATCAGCACGATGGAAGCCGCACCACGCGCCGCATCCGTTGCATCCAAAACAGCGATGCCGCAGTCGGCCTTCTTCAGCGCGGGGGCATCGTTGACCCCATCACCGGTCATGCCCACGATGTGGCCGTGCTGCTGAAGGACCTCCACAATCTGATACTTGTGCTCAGGGAACACCTGAGCAAAACCATCCGCTTTCTCGATCGACTCCCCCAACAGCTCCGACTGATCTGTCTGCTTGGTCCCGAAACCACTGGCATCGAGGATCAGGGAGCCCATCTCCAATTTCTGGCCGCGTCCCTTTGCGTGGTGTAAAACCCGAGGCCCGAATGCCCTGATCAGAGGGTGAACAGGGTGGAATGACGGGCTGTCATTCCGGAGGTGCAGATGCGCCTCGTTCAATCACGATGAATCAGGACGAATGACTTGT
>NZ_JAHLZB010000018.1:2500-5478 GCF_025128255.1 Synechococcus sp. CS-205 | reverse complement strand
TTGTTTTTTGAAATAATGAAGCATAAAACAGATTGTTTGTGCGAGCTTATAAAGCTTAATATTCTTTTGAAGATTGAGGAAGCGTAGGGTCAGGCTCACAGAGTATAGATATAATATTTACAATGGAGAGTTTGATCCTGGCTCAGGACGAACGCTGGCGGCGGGCTTAACACATGCAAGTCGAAGGAGAAGGTGGAAGCTTGCTTTCACTGGGGACTGGCGAACGGGTGAGTAACGCGTAGATAACCTGCCTTTAACTGGGGGATAACACTGCGAAAGTGGTGCTAATACCGCATAATGCAGCGGGGCCGCATGGCCACAGTTGTTAAAGCCTTCGGGCGGTTAGAGATGGGTCTGCGTGCTATTAGTTAGTTGGTGAGGTAACGGCTCACCAAGGCGATGATAGCTAGGGGGTCTGAGAGGATGATCCCCCACACTGGGACTGAGACACGGCCCAGACCTCTACGGAGGGCAGCAGTGAGGAATCTTGCGCAATGGGCGAAAGCCTGACGCAGCCACGCCGCGTGTCGGAAGACGGCCCTATGGGTTGTAAACGACTTTTATCAGGGAAGAACGAGGGGGTTTAGATCTCCTGTGACGGTACCTGATGAATAAGCACCGGCTAACTCCGTGCCAGCAGCCGCGGTAATACGGAGGGTGCAAGCGTTGTCCGGAATCATTGGGTGTAAAGGGTGCGTAGGCGGGCGTCTAAGTCTGAGGTGAAATCTTGCCGCTTAACGGTAAAATGGCCTTGGATACTGGGCGTCTTGAGTGTAGAAGAGGCAGGTGGAATTCGTAGTGTAGCGGTGAAATGCATAGATATTACGAAGAACATCAGTGGCGAAGGCGGCCTGCTGGTCTACAACTGACGCTGAGGCACGAAAGCGTGGGGAGCGAACAGGATTAGATACCCTGGTAGTCCACGCCGTAAACGATGCATACTAGGTGTTGGCCCTATTGGGTCAGTGCTGCAGTTAACGCATTAAGTATGCCACCTGGGGAGTACGTCGGCAACGATGAAACTCAAAGGAATTGACGGGGGCCCGCACAAGCGGTGGAGCATGTGGCTTAATTCGATGCAACGCGAGGAACCTTACCTGGGCTAAATTTGCCGTGCTATCTCTGGAAACAGGGAGTCCCTTCGGGGCGCGGTAGAAGGTGCTGCATGGCTGTCGTCAGCTCGTGCCGTGAGGTGTTGGGTTAAGTCCCGCAACGAGCGCAACCCCTGTGGTTAGTTACCAGCACGTAATGGTGGGGACTCTAGCCAGACTGCCTACGCAAGTAGTGAGGAAGGTGGGGACGACGTCAAGTCATCATGGCCCTTACGTCCAGGGCTGCACACGTGCTACAATGGTTGGTACAATGGGTCGCCACCACGCGAGTGGGCGCAAATCCATAAAACCAATCTCAGTTCGGATTGGAGTCTGCAACTCGACTCCATGAAGTTGGAATCGCTAGTAATCGCGTATCAGCAATGACGCGGTGAATACGTTCCCGGGCCTTGTACACACCGCCCGTCAAGCGATGGAAGTCAGGAGTACCTGATGTCGGCGTGCTAACCTTCGGGAGGCAGCTGCCTAGGGTAAGCCTGGTAACTGGCGCTAAGTCGTAACAAGGTAGCCGTACCGGAAGGTGCGGCTGGATCACCTCCTTTCACGGAGAGCTTGTATGTAGGGGTCTACGGATGCCCTGCAACGACGATCTTACGCGGCTCGTTACAAACAATCTGTTTTGTGCTTTAAAATTTGAAGGCGTGGTAGGCCGAGGTCAACCTGAGCCGGAAACCCGAGCAGGGCTTGTAGCTCAGGTGGTTAGAGCGCACGCCTGATAAGCGTGAGGTCGGAGGTTCAAGTCCTCCCAAGCCCACAGCGATGGGGCTATAGCTCAGCTGGCTAGAGCACTGCCTTTGCAAGGCAGGGGTCCAGGGTTCGAATCCCTGTAGCTCCACAGAATTTTTTTAATTTTATTGATGGTTGAATGAGCAGTGAGTGGAAGTGCGCTTCCCGATGCCCATACCGAGTATGCCGGAGCGATCTGGCATCGCTGAGTGATCCCGTGCTGCGGGCGCTCGCCCAGCGAGTTCTTTGACATGATGAAGAAGTAATGAGTAAAGTAGTTGAATGCAATGGCAACGTTGTATTCACTCAATATAAGTGTCTTAAATTTATTTGAGACACGCCAAAGGTATCTGTTTGGCTTTCCCAAGCCAAGCAGACCACAATTAAACCTTGAAGCTGCGCACGGGCGTCATCGCAAGATGAGGGTCGTGCAAGTTCTATAAACAAAGCGGAAAAGGGCACACGGTGGATGCCTTGGCATGCAGAGGCGATGAAGGACGTGTAAAGCTGCGATAAGCTACGGGGAACTGCAAAAAAGTGTAGATCCGTAGATTTCCGAATGGGGCAACCCAATAGAGCCCACCTTGAGTGGGAGGCATACCCGGGGAACTGAAACATCTAAGTACCCGGAGGAAGAGAAAACAATAGTGATTCCCTAAGTAGTGGCGAGCGAACGGGGAGGAGCCCAAACCGCGGTCTACGGGCTGCGGGGTTGTAGGACCTGCGTAAGTGTATATATCAGAAATCGAAGCCGCCTGGAAAGCGGCCCCACAGAAGGTGATAGGCCTGTAGGTGTAACGATATATAGATGGCGGGTATCCTGAGTAGCGCGAGGCCGGTGAAACCTTGCGTGAATCTGCCGGCACCATCCGGTAAGGCTAAATACATCTGCATGACCGATAGTGAACCAGTACCGTGAGGGAAAGGTGAAAAGAACGCCGAGAAGGCGAGTGAAATAGTACCTGAAACCGTGTGCTTACAAGCGGTCGGAGTCTGCATTTATGTGGATGACGGCGTGCCTTTTGTATAATGAGCCTACGAGTTACTCCTGTTGTGCGAGGTTAAGCCCCTGGAGGGGTGCAGCCGCAGCGAAAGCGAGTCTGAATAGGGCGAGCAGTACAGCGGGGTAGACGCGAAACC
>NZ_JAHLZB010000017.1:0-24888 GCF_025128255.1 Synechococcus sp. CS-205 | reverse complement strand
CGCCTTGAGGAAGCTGATCAGATCAAGATCGGTTGCGGCAGAGGCGGTTTCGGGCACAAGGAGGGGGCGATACCACCGACCAAACCCCATGCAGGCAGCTCAGGCCAGAGCACCTGTGACACACTTTGAATCAGCCCTGCCCTCCTACCAGCTCACCCCATGCAGCTTGGGCAGTGGTGCCGTCTGGCTGGTGACGGCGAACAGCCGGGGGATGTCGTTGCTGTTGTAGACGCGAAACTCGCGCACCAGCGAGGCTCCCTCCTCGCGCACGGCCTGGTTGAGCACCAGGGAGCCGTCGGGATCCGACACCGAGCGGTGGAAGGTGCCCGGAGGGATGCGCAGGATGTCGCCGCCCGTGTCGAGGCGGACGATGTGGAAGGGGTAGTTCCAGCCCAGGTTCACCAGAAAGAAGGTGCGCCCGCCGTGCATCGCCAGCAGGTTGTCCTCCTGGTGGGGGTGCAGATAGAACTGCCAGGCGCCCGTTTCGGGGTCGTCGGGGGGGCTCACCGCCGGACCGCTGTGCACCACCAGATCCCGGGCGTTGGAGGTGGGCACCGTGATGTCGAAGAAGCGCACCGCCGGGGTGTCCCGGAACTTCTCGTAGGGAATCAGTTCAAACATCGGGGCCGGCTTCGGCCCCTTGTGTTCGCTGTTGCGCAGCAGGGATGTGACCATGGCGGCAACCGCTGGCGCTGATGGCCAGTCGGCGAAAAGTGACTCCATTGAACAGAACGGTGGTGCCGTTCAACGTGCAGGACGCTACGGAACAGCTCCCTGGGGACAGAAGCCGATCCGGTCATGACGGGTCTGGCCACCGTTGGTTGAATGGAGGCTCCCTGGGATCCTTCGTCTTGGCTGATCGTCCGATCTCCCGGCCTGCCGCGCCTCTGGCCAGGCTGTCGTTCTGCTCCATGCCTTTGCTGCTGGCCGCTGGTCTCGGCCTGAGCGTGATGGCGTCTCCAGCCCTGGCGCAGAGCCGCGCCGGTGGTCGGCCCACCGTCTCGGTGCCCGACTTCAAGAACAACGTCACCCAGCAGACCTGGTGGTGGCAGGGGCCCGTGGCCACCGATCTGGCCGCCATGCTGGCCAATGAACTGCAGGCCACCGGTGACATTCAGGTGGTGGAGCGCAAGAACCTCAAGGCGGTGCTCTCGGAGCAGGAGCTGGCCGAGCTGGGCATCGTGCGCCAGAGCGCCAATGCCGCCCAGCGGGGCCAGATGACCGGGGCCCGCTACCTCGTGCTCGGCACCGTCAGCTCCTACGACTCCAACGTGGAGAGCAAGACCTCCGGCAGCAACTTCGGTTTGCTGGGTTTCGGCACCAACAAGCAGCAGGCTGAAACCAAGGATTACGTGGCGATCGACGTGCGCGTGGTCGACAGCACCACAGGCGAGGTGGTGGGTCAGCGGACGGTGGAAGGGCGGGCCACCAGCACCGCGGCTGCTCAGGAGAACGGGGTGAACCTGCTGCCTGCCGCAGGCCTGGCCCTGTTCTTGGCCCCCAACATGGGCCGCACTGGACAGGGCCTCACCGGAGCCGCAGGCACGCTGCGCTTCGGCTCCAACAGCTCGGAGGCCCAGCGCACCCCTGCCGCCAAGGCGCTCCGCGCTGCTTTGATCGATGCCTCCGACTACGTGAGCTGCCTCCTGGTGCCCAGGGGCAATTGCATGGCCAGTTTCGAAGCCCAGGAACAGCAACGCCGCCAGCGCACCCGTGGAGTGCTGCAGCTGGAGTGAGCCCGCTGGCCTCAGCGGGGCTTGATGTTCAGCAGCTTGGCGCCGTAATCGGCTGTGAAGGCCGCCTGCATCTGCCAGGCCCGCAACAGGGTCTGGGCCACCTGGCGCAGTTCCTCGATGTCGTCGCAGTTGGCGATCGCCCGGGAGCCCACAGCGGTGGAGAATTCGCGGGAGAGGGTGAGAGGGTCGTTCATGCTGGTTTTTACATTACGTTACAAACCAGAGGCGGCCGTCCGTGGGGCGGCTTGCCGAACCCTCAGAAGGGGATCGGCATCTCCACATCGGCCGGTGGGGGGGCGCAGGCCGGCACGCGCTCCAGCACCACGTGCCCGATCACCACGATCGAGGGGGAGCCGTAGCCCAGGGCTTCGGCCGCATCGGCCAGCTCCCCCAGGGTGCTCACCAGCTGGCGCTGACCGTTGACGGTGCCCTGCTGGATCACGGCGGCGGGCGTGGCGGCCGGAAGCTGGCCGGCGATCAGCTCGTCGCAGATCCGGCGCAGGTTGTGCAGACCCATGTAGATCACCAGCCCGTCGCTGCTGCGGGCCAGGCCCCGCCAGTCGACCCCGGGGCGGGCCTTGTCGATCTCCTCATGGCCCGTCACGAACGTGACGCTGGAGCCTGCCCGCCGGTGGGTGATCGGGATGCCGGCATAGGCTGGCGCGGCGATTCCGGCGGTGACCCCGGGAACCACCTGCACCGGCACGCCGCAGCTGGCCAGGTGGGCCGCTTCCTCGCCGCCCCGGCCGAACAGGAAGGGATCACCACCCTTGAGGCGCACGACCGTGCGGTGGCGTTGGGCGAGCTCCACGAGCACGGCGTTGGTGCTCGGCTGGGGCACGGAATGGTGGCCCCGGCGCTTGCCCACGAAGTGGCGCTCACAGCCTGCTGGCGTCAGATCCAGCAGGGCTGCGGGCACCAGTGAGTCGAACACGAGGGCATCGCAGCGCTGCAGCAGCCGGTGGGCCTTGAGGGTGATCAGCTCCGGATCGCCCGGGCCGGCTCCCACGAGGTACACGGTGCCCAGCCGCTCCTGATCGGGCTGGCTGGGAGCGGCCTTGCCGTCGCTCATGGCAGGGCCCCGAGCAGATCGAGCAGCAGGGCCTGGAAGCGCGGACGTTGCAGCAGCGGTGTCCCCAGGGGGCCGGGCAGGCTTTCGGTGAGCCGGTTGGTGGCCAGGGCCAGGGGCAGGGCTGCGCCACGGATCTCCAGAATCGGCTCCTCGAAATCAGTCGCAGTGTATGGAGCGGCTCGGCAGGTTGCTGAGCAGATTCGGCCCAGGTGCGCCAGATAGCGCTCTGCCACCCCCGGCTGGAGTGGGTGATGCAGCAACAGCGGCGGCGTCGCGCGGCCGTTGAGGGCCACCAGATCCGCGAGCTCGGCCGCGATGGCCCGCTGCCAGCCGGGCCAGGCCCCCAGGAAGGGCAGCCGCCGCAGGGGGCCGCAGCGACGCCAGGCGGCGGCGATCGCCGGGATGTCCTGTCGCACGTGGGTGCCTGGCAGCAGCAGCAGGGGCACCAGGGTGAGGGTGCGCGAAGATCTCACCCCGCCTAAGGCAGCGGGATCGGGCGCTGTCGTATGGCCACTCAGGGTCTGCAGGCGCACGGGCGAGCGACGGCGGCGCTCCAGCTCGAGGGCCAGGGCCTGCAGTTCCTCGGGAATCACCCCACCGGCGCGGCCATGGACCACCAGCAGCAGCGGAAGGCGTGGCAGCGCCGCCATCCGGCGCCTGGCGCGGGCCTCAACCGCAGGATCCAGGGGGCGGCCGAGCACCGTCTCCAGGGCTGGGCGCGCCCTCGGCAGGCGGGCGAGCAAATCCACCGCCTGGGAAGCCAGCGGGCCGTCGAGGTCGGTGCTCAGCTCGATCAGCAGCTGCTGGAGAGCCGCTTCGGGCCAGACGCTCAGCCCCACAGCCAGGGCTTCGAGGGCGGCGCGGCGCAACGGTGCCGGGGCGGCCTGCCGCGCCAGCTGCTCGAGCCGGGGATAGTCCTGGCTGTCGCGCTGGTGCCCGAGCAGGGGAAGCAGGGCCGCGCTCGGCCGTGTGGCGATGGCCGCGCGCAACAGGGCGGCGCAGGCGGGGTCGCGGCGCCGACCGATCAGATCCAGCAGCTCCAGCCGCAGCGCCGCCACGGCGGGGTCGTTGCTCTCGCCCTGGCTGAGCCACCACTGCAGCAGGCGCGCTGACTGTTCCCCATCCAGCTTCTCCACCAGCACCGCGATCAGGTCGGTGGCCGGCGGAATCGAGCCCCGCTCAAGGCCCTCGAGCCAGGGGGTCATCTCCGCGGCTTCGGATCGCTTGAAGCGCCGCAGCCAGGGCCAGCGCTCGCTGCTCCCCTCGGGAGGCAGCTCCCACGGCTGGGCTTTCACTGGGGTCGTCCCCGGGCCATCACGGGCCCCCCTGGCGGCGCGCTGGATCGCAAAGTGTCTCCATGGATACGTTTTGTGGGGTGGGGCGGCTTCGGGGGCTGGCTCCCTTTAGCAAGGAATGGAGTACGCCGTCAGAATCAGGTCGCCATGGAACGCCCCCCCGCAGGACTCTCAACCGATCGAGGCGCCTGCGGCCGCCCCGGGACCAGAGCCAGGGGGGCGGTGCCCACCAGTTTCGCCGAGCGGAAGCAGCAGCAGCTGGTGTTCACCCTGGTGGGTCAGTTGGCCGAGGCCCAGTTCGCCCGCGCCGACCGGGAGCTCTCCCGACGGCTCTGGCAGGAAGTGGCCGCGCTCGACATCGATCCCGAGCGCATCACCTCCCTGCTCTATGGCGGTCAGGCCTGCGACGACCGCCGGGCCCTTCAGACCCTTGACGAGGCCTGGCTTCAGAGAGTCGCTGACGCCCAGCCCCGTCGTGGCTTCCGCTGGGGCTGGGTCAGCCCGATGCCACGCGCCGGCGGGCGCCGTAGTGCTCCACCAGCAGTTCCTCCATCACGTCGGGCAGCTGGCTGAGGGGCACGACTTTGTCGTGCAGGGTCGCCAGTTTCGGGTCGGCGTCCATGCTGCCGCCCAGAAAGATCTTGGCGGCCTCCACCATCTGGCCATCCACCCGGGTCTTGGCGCCCATCAGGCCGATCTGGCCCATGTAGGGCTGGCCGCAGGCATTGGGGCAGCCGGTCCAGTGGCTGCGCACCCCATGGGGTAACTCCAGGCGCCGCTCCAGTTCCTCGACCACCGCCTGGGCCGTGCTCTTGGTGGGAATCAGGGCAAAGCTGCAGTACCGGTTGCCGGTGCAGCTCACCGCTTCGGCCTGCAGAGGCCCTGGGCTCACCTGGAAGCGCTCCAGCAGGGGCTCCTGCAGCAGCGCATCCAGCCTGCCTTCGGGCACATCGGCGATCAGGGCGTTCTGGCTTTCGCTCAGCCTCAGCTCGCCGCTGCCGAACTCCCGGGCCAGTCGGGCCAGCTCCAGCATGCTGGCTGCATCCAGGCGGCCCATCGGCACGTGCAGACCGACCCAGTGCAGGCCCTCCTGCTTCTGGGCGTGGACACCGCAGATGTCGCGCGGGGCCCGACAGACCAGGTGGGCACCGTCGTGGGCTGGCGTGGCGGCGGCGTCCTCCATACCCACGAAGTCCGCGAAGCTCTCCAGCACCTGAGATCGGTAGTTCTCCAGGCCGAGGGCGTCGATCATGTACATCAACCGGGCCTTGTTGCGGCTCTCGCGGCTGCCTTCCCGTTCGTAGTGCCGCAGCACCGCCAGGCTGAACGCAGGCAGCTGCTCGCCCCGCAGCCAGAGCCCCAGGGGGATGGCCAGCTCGTTGCGCTGGGCGGAGAAGAAGCCGCCCACCATCACCGTGAAGCCCAGCTCCCCGTTGTGATGAGCTGGCAAAAAGGCCAGATCGTTGTGCAGCAGGAAGCTGTCGGGCGCTCCACCCACCGCCACGTTGAACTTGCGGGGGAGGTTCCGGGGGCCGCCGGGGCCCAGCAGGGTCGCCTGGATGGCGCTCACCAGGTGGCGGGTGTCGATGAATTCCTCAGGATCCAGCCCGGCCAGAGGATTGCCGGTGACATTCCGGGGGTTGTCGTGGCCCGACTGGCGGGTGGTGAGTCCCACCGTCTCCAGGGCGCTCAACAGGGGGGCCATGTCCTCCAGCAGCAATCCCCGCAGCTGGATGTTCTGGCGCGTGGTGATGTCGGCACTGCCGTGCTCGCCGCAGCGATCGACCGCATCCGCCAGCACCTCCAGCTGATCGGCGCTGATCACCCCGTTGGGCATGCGCAGACGCAACATGAAGCGCCCCGGCGTGACGGGTCTGAAGAAAATGCCCAGCCACTTGAGATGGATCGTGAGGGTGGCCTCATCCAGGGATTCCCATCCCTCCCTGCCGAGCTCCTCCAGCCGTGGGGCCAGATCCAGACCGCAGACCTCGGCCTTGGCCTGCTCGAGTTTGGTGAGTTTCCGCTCAGATGGAGCCTGCCCCTCGGCCGTTGGCGCATCAGGGCTGTCAGCGGCCATGGGAACTCAGACGAGGAGAACGTTGGATTCATCCTCAGCTGTTGAGGGCGGAAGGCCTGTGGCCGTGGCTACGGCGGCTGCAGGTCTGCTCAGGTCTTCAGCGCTCGCCCAGGGTCTGCCAGAGGGTGGACGGATGGGCCACGACAGGCGCCACCCCGGAGTCGCTCGATGACCCGCGGGATGTCGAGACCACCAGCTGAACCGCGAGGGAGCCGAGCACGAACATGCCCAGGAAAGCCGTTGCCACGCGCAGGGGGCGATCCTGTGAACGGGTCAGAGAAGACGGTGCCGCCATGGCAGGAAATGGACCGGTGGACCCATTCAGTATGGGAATGCCGGCTCCTTGAGGTCTCCTGACGACGGCCACCATTCGGCGGCATGAACTGAGCTCGAGAGCCGCTGCTCGACCGTGATCAGGCCATGGGCCATGCCCAGCAGCAGTCCCAGGCAGGCAGCGAAACGCATGGCTCTGACTGAACCGACTGGGGCAACCTCCCCGATCGCGAGGGGGTTGCGATGCAGCGGTTGGTACGGAAGTTCGAGGCCAGGGACCCGCCCCAGCCCAACCAACAAAATTTTGTATCAGTTGATACTTCTTTGTGCCAGGGATGCGGCATCTGCGCTCCTGGCTCCATCCCTGGCCACAGAGGGCGGTGCCACAATCGAGCCCAGACCTTCCTCAATCGGTGCTTCTGATGCCGCCCATGGCCACGCCATCGACGACATCTGATCTCCAGCACGATCCAGCCACCGCGATCAAGCTGCCGGCCCGCGAGCGGTTCAAGCAGCTGCTGCGCCGGATCGGAAGTGGGGAGCACACCAGTTCAGGGCTCACTCGGGCGGAAGCCCAGGAGGCCCTGGAGCTGATGCTCACCGCTCAGGCCAGTCCAGCCCAGATCGGCGCCTTCCTGATCGCTCACCGCATCCGCAGGCCTGAGCCCCAGGAGCTTGCCGGCATGCTCGACCTCTACCACCGGCTGGGCCCGAACCTCAGCACCGATCGGCGCGCCATCTGCTTCGGCATCCCCTTCGACGGCCGCAGCCGCACGGCCCCCGTGTATCCCCTCACCGCCCTGGTGCTGGCCGCAGCAGGGATTCCAGTGGTGCTGCAGGGCGCAGGGCGGATGCCGGTCAAGTACGGGGTTACAACCATGGAGCTCTTCAGGGGCCTTGGCCTGAATCTGCTGGGTCTGGATCTGGGATCCGTGCAGCTGGGGCTTGATCAGCACGGGCTGGCTCTCCTTCACCAGCCTGAGCATTTCCCGCTGGCGGAAGCGCTCAACCAGTACCGGGAAGAGCTGGGCAAACGCCCCCCCGTGGCCAGCCTTGAGCTGCTCTGGACTGCCCACCGGGGGGATCACCTGATGGTGAGTGGTTTTGTGCACCCCCCCACCGAAGCCCGAGCCTGGAAGTCTCTGCAGCTCTGCGGTGAGACGGATCTGATCACCGTCAAGGGCCTGGAGGGAAGCACGGATCTTCCCAACAGCCGGGCCTGCATCACCGCCAGGGTGCGCCATGGAGAGATGGAGCGATTGATCCTTCACCCCCGCGACCATGGCTGCTACGAATCCGACGCCCCCTGGATCGATCTCGAGAGCTGGGCCCCGCAGGCGCGGGCGGCCCTGGGCGGCGCCGGGCCTCTGCGGGCACCGTTGCTCTGGAACGCCGGTGCCTATCTCTGGCTGGCGGGCCGGGCTCCTGATCTTCAGGAGGGCCTCCAATTGGCGCGGGAGCTTCTGAGCAAAGGCTCGGTTCTGGCGAAGCTCGATGAGCTGATCGCCTGGAGACGCCATGCCTCCTGAGCCCACCAGCCAGGCCAGCCGCTGCTTCGCGTTTGAGCGTGACCTGATCGGGAACTGGCGCTGCATCCCCCTCTGCCTGCGGCGGAAGCTCGACCTGGCCGGCATCAAACTGCGCCTCAGCCACTGGCTCACCCTTGATCAGGCCCAGCGTCAGGAGCTGGTGCTCTGGCCCGACGGGCCCGACGACCTGCGCGCCATGGCCGTCCATATCCGTGCGCTCACCCGCCCGATGGCAGAGGGAGAGGCCAGGGATCTGCCGCCGGTGTTCGCCGAGCCCTGGCAGGGGGCAGCCGCCCCTCCCGAGCCCGTGCTGCAGGCGGCCGCCGCCCTGGGGAAGCCTCTCAGCCTGGCTGAATGGCATGGCCTGGGCGAGTTGGAGCGGTTTGCGCTCTGCAAGCTGGCCCGCCCGGGCCACGACCATCACAACCTGCCGGCGGCCTTGCTGGAAGTGCTCGACTGAGGGGCGGGGACCACGCGCACAGCCGTGGCCTTGAGTTCCGGCTGGCCAGAAACCTGGCAGGCCTGCTCGTGCATCAGCGCATTGGCCTCGCAGGCCCCCTCCTGCATGAAGCCCCAGTGCATCGGCAGAAAGACGGTTCCCGGCCGGATGCGATCGGTGATCAGCACCTTGGTGACCAGGCTGGCCCGGCGTGAGCTCACAGCCGCGATCCCGTTCTTCTCGAGGCCAAGGTCAAGGGCGTCATCGGGATGGATTTCCAGCAGGGGTTCGGGGTGCATGGACATCAGCCGAGGCACCTTCGCCGTGCGCGTCATGGTGTGCCACTGGCCGAGGTAGCGGCCAACGGTGAGCACCAGGGGGAACGTGTCGCAGGGGGGCTCAGCCAGGCCCAGGGGATGTTCGGCGATGAAGCGGGCCCGGCCGGAGGGGGTGGGGAAGACCCAGTTCTCGTAAAGGCGCTTGGCCTCGGCTGTCGGGGTGCTGCCGGCGGGGTAAGGCCACTGCTGTGGCCCCTCGGCCTGGAGCAGTTGATGGCTCAGCCCCGAGAGGTCACAGAGTCGCCCCGCGGTGAGTGCGGCCAGCTCGTCGTAGACCTGATCGGCCGACTCGAAGCTGAACTGGCTCTTGAATCCGAGGCGCCGGCCCACGGCGGCGAACACCTGCCAGTCGGGTCTGGCCTGTCCGGGGGGGCGCCGGAACTCCGGGCAGAGGGTGACCCGGCGCTCTGAGTTGGTCATGGTGCCGCGCTTCTCGCTCCATTGGGCCGCCGGCAGCAGCAGGTGGGCGTACTCGGCCGTCTCGGTGCCGGCGTAGGCCTCGCTGAGCACGACCAGAGGGCAGCGCTCGACGGCGGCCTTGACGCGCCCCAGGTTGGGCATGCTCACCAGGGGGTTGGTGGCGGCCACCCACCAGAGGTCGAGATCGCCCCGCTCCATGGCTTCCACCTGCTGCCAGGCGCTCAGTCCGGGCCGAGGGGAAATGGATCCCATCGGGAAACCCCAGGCTTGCTCCACCTCCTGCCGGTGCGTCTGATCCGTGACCACCCGATAGCCCGGCAGCAGATGGGCCAGGCCGCCGGCCTCGCGGCCCCCCATGGCGTTGGGTTGCCCCGTGAGCGAAAAGGGCCCCGCCCCCGGGCGTCCGATCTGGCCGGTGAGCAGATGGAGGTTGACGATGCCCGACACCGTGGCCGTTCCCTCCACGCTTTGATTCACCCCCATCGACCAGAGGCTGAGCACGGAATGGGCTGAGCCCCAGAGGCTGGCCAACCCACGAAGGTCGGCTTCCTCGATGCCGCAGATCCCCGCGACCCTGGCCGGGGTCCAGGCCTGGACGATGGTGGCGAAGGCCTCGAAGCCCTCGGTGGCCTCATCGATGAAGTCGTGGTCGACCCTGGTCCGGCGCAGGAGCAGGTGGGCGATGCCGTGCAGCAGGACCAGATCGGTTCCCGGCCGGATGGCCAGACGTCGATCAGCCGCGTCGGAGGTGGCCGTGGATCGGGGATCCACCACCACGATCTTCAGCTTCCGGGGTTGACGCTTCTTGCGCTTGAGCAACCGCTGAAACAACACCGGGTGACAGTCCGCGGTGTTGGTGCCGATCAGAACGGCCAGATCACAGTGGTCGATGTCGTCGTAGCAGCAGGGGGGGCCATCCGATCCCAGGCTGCGGGTGTAACCGGCCACAGCTGAACTCATGCACAGCCGGGAGTTGGCATCGAAATTGTTGGAGCCAATGGCTCCCTTCATCAATTTCTGAGCAACGTAATAATCTTCCGTGTGAAACTGACCGGAGCCATAGATTGCGATGGCGTCAGGGCCTTTGGCCTTCAAGGTCTGCTGGATCCGGCCGGCAATCAGATCCAGGGCCTCATCCCAGCTGATCGGGGTGAAGGGATCCTGGAGTGATCGCCGGTGGAGAGGGACCTCAAGGCGGGAGGCATCGAGGGTCTCCCCGACCGTTGCCCCTTTGATGCACACCTGCCCGTGACTGGAGGGATGGAGGCGATCCCCACGTACCCCCCAGATCGGCAGGCCCTCCTCATTCCTCCGGGTGAGTTGCTTCTTGGCTGCCGGGGGCAGCATCTCCAGACCACACCCCACACCGCAGTAGGGGCATTGGGAGCGCACGGTGGCAGGGTCTTGCTGTGTCAAGAAAGGGACCACCAGCCCGGCAGAAACGGAAGGGAAGGACCTGATCCAGCTGGACTCAGACCGCTTCTTTGAGCATCATCTCTCCTTCGTGCTGCTCATCGAAGGATCCCTTCGGCTCCTTGAGGAAGAAGTAGCACATCAGGCCGACGACGAGACCGGCGATGCCCAGCACCTGGAAGAAGGCACTGTTGGAGGCGGCGACGATGGCCGGGGTTGGCTCTCCTGCCTCCCCTCCCATCCAGATGGGGAGCAGGCTGTAAATGGTGAGATAAGCCACAGCTCCAACATTTCCGTAGGCCCCCACCATCCCGGCGATCTGCCCGGTCACCCGTCGCTTCACAAGGGGCACGATGGCGAAGGTGGATCCCTCCCCAGCCTGCACGAAGAACGAACAACCCATGGTCAGGATCAGCGCGAGCAGGATTCCTGCCGTACCAATGAAGGTGCCGGGCTTGATCATGCTCATCACCAGGTAGCCGATGCCAAGTCCGACGGTGAGGAATCCCATCGTCCTGCGCCTCGATCCAAGCCGGTCCGAGATCAGCCCGCCGGCCGGCCTGGCGACGAGATTCACGAAGGCAAAAGCGGAAGCCAGGATCCCTGCTGTGGCCTTGGGGAGCAGAAACGTCGTTTCGAAGAAGGTGGGAAGCATCGAGACCACAGCCAGCTCGGATCCGAAGTTGACGATGTAGGTGAGCTCAAGAATGGCCACCTGCTTGAATTCGTAGCGGTCGTCCTTGGGATAGGTGCGACCTCCGAAGACAAGATCCTTGTTGGTGCGTACGATCCCGAGGGTCTGAACAACAAAGAAGGCCAGAATGAGCAGCAGGGCGATGGTGTAGCCGGTATCATTCAGGAACTGGACTTTTTGCAGGCGCCAGGCCAGCACGCAGAGAATGGCCGCGAAAGGCACGTTCATGCCGATCAGACCCCAGAAGTCTTTGATGGAAGTGACTTCCAGCCCAGCTGTCTTGGCTGGCTTTTGGTAAACTTTGCCAGGGGGTGTGTCGGTGACATTGAAAAAATAAACAACCCCATACACAGCGGAAATAATGCCTGTGAGCGCTATGGCGCCCCGCCAGTTGAGAACAACGTCACCGATCTGAGCGCCCCCGGAGAAAGACAGCCAGCCAGCAATGATCACCATGGTCAGTGCGGAGAAGGCTGAGCCGAAATTCCCCCATCCGCCATAGATTCCTTCAGCCAGGCCGATTTCCTTGGGAGGGAACCATTCGGCCACCATGCGGATCCCGATCACAAATCCAGCTCCCACAATCGACAGCATCAGCCGTGCGATCACCAGCTGGCTGAAGTCCTGGGCGCTCGCAAACAGCAGGCAGGGGATGGCCGAGAAGACCAGGAGGGTGGAGTAGGTGGCTCTGGGCCCGAATTTGTCCAGCAGCATGCCGATCAGGATGCGCGCGGGGACGGTCAGGGCAACATTGCAGATGGCAAGGGTGCGGATCTGGGACAGGGAGAGCCCCATGTCGGCCTTGACGGTCGTGGCCAGTGGCGCAAGGTTGAACCAGACGACAAAGGTGAGAAAAAAGGCAAACCAGGTGAGATGAAGCGTCTTGTAACGCCCCTGGAGAGACCAGAGTTCACTGAGCATGAATCAATGTGTATCGAATCCTGGCCTCAGGAAAAAGCGCTCAGGGTTTATCTCCGGCGCCGAATGCTAACCGTTGGGCTATTTAAGGTTGTGTCGGCGATTCTTTCGTGTGTATCTGGCTACGGAATGACAACTTCGCTGGATCATCCGTTGGACGGTTGTGACCTGATGGGCTCGGCCTGTCCTCCTCTGCCGACCGGCCCTGTGCCCATGGCTTCCATCAGTGAGCCTCATCAAACGTGGATTGATCCATAAGAAAAAGCCGCGTAGGGTTCGCCCACTGACCTTTCCGGCCGACGAGCCTGCTCCCCTTGACCACAGCCATCCCCGACGCCCTTGAGCCGAACTCCGCCGATCGGCCGCTCGCCCCGCCCCCGAGACAGGTTCGCTGGTATCAGCAGTTCCGCCGCGTTCAGATCGTTCAATCCCTCGAGGCGATTCAGGACCTGATTGCCGTCTCCCTCTGCGTGGGCCTGTTCTGCGTGATGGTGCTGCAGATGCGCATCCTGTTCTCCACGCTGCTCTCAGCGCCCCAGTTTCACGCGATCACTGCCGATATCCTCTTCATCCTGATTCTGGTGGAGCTGTTTCGCCTGCTGATCATCTATCTGCAGGAGCAGCGGGTCTCCATCGGTGTGTCGGTGGAGATCGCGATTGTTTCGGTGTTGCGTGAGGTGATCGTGAACGGGGTGCTGGAGACCGACTGGCATCAGATCCTCGCGGTCTGCCTGTTCCTGGCCACCATGGCCCTGCTGATGGTGGTGCGGGTCTGGCTGCCTCCCACGTTCTCCGGAGTCGATCCGGAGGCGAAGGTGTCGGCGCGGATGAAGGCTGGGCATCCCTCGCGATCAGGGGCGGATCGCCTGCTTGGCGCACCGTGCCCATGAATGGATCAGCCGGCGGCCCGTCGCGCCGTGACCACCGATCGCAGCCGGCCATGCTGCGGGCCTGCCTGCTCAGTGGCGGTGACAGCCGGCGCATGGGCACCGACAAGGCCATGTTGTCCCACCCCAGCGGCGGCACCTGGCTGGAGCAGGCCCTGACCCTGCTGGCCGGCCTCGGGGTGCCGCTGACCCTGGTGAGCCGCCACCGCGCCCACGGCAGCCTGGCCTGCCAGCTCAGCGCCCGGCTCGAGTTGGAGATCGAGGTGCTGCTCGAGCCGCCCCCCCGGGAGGGGCCCCTGCTGGCGCTCACCAGGCTGATGGCTTTGCACCCCGGCCAGCGGCTGCTCCTGGCCCCGGTGGACATGCCCCGCCTGCAGCCCGAGGGCCTGCGGGCGCTGGTGGCCGCAGCCGAGGCCGGCTTCGATCCCGACACCATCCATCTGGCCCACGACGGCCACCGGCTGCAGCCTCTGCTGGGCCTCTATCCCGCCACGCCCTCCAACCGGGCGGCGGCCGAGGCCTTCACCGGTCGTGGCGGGCGCAGCCTGCTGCGCTGGCTCGAGCAGACCCGCCGCGTCAGTGCCGTGAAGCTTGACCCCGATCAGCTGCTCAATGCCAACACCCCGGGGGATTGCGTGCCAGGGCTGAGCGACGGTTTCAGTGGGTCTGCGCCAGGCTGAGCCGCCAGCCTCCGGCCGCCCGGGTCGCGCAGACGTGGCCGCTCCGACCCCTCCCCTCGATCAACTGGGCCGTCCCCCGGGGGTGCTGCGCCTGTCCCTCACCGCCCGCTGCAACCTCGCCTGCCCCTATTGCTGCCCCGACAGCCACGACCCCCCGGAGCTGCTCACCCTGCCCGAGAGGGTCGAGCTGGTGGCCGCGGCGGCTGAGCTGGGCTTCAGCCGGCTGCGGCTCACCGGTGGCGAGCCCCTGCTGAACAAGGGGCTGGAGGCACTGGTGGCGGCGCTGCAACCCCTGCGCGGGGTGAGGGAACGCTCGTGCTCACCAGGGCTGAGCGAGATCGCCCTCACCACCAACGGGGTGCTGCTCAGCGCCGAGCGGGCCCGGGCGCTCAGGCGGGCGGGCCTGGATCGGATCACCGTCAGCCTCGATGGCACCGATGGCGCCAGCGTGGGGCGGATGGCGGGCCTGGCGGGTGGGGTGCCGGCGGGAGAGGCCGTGCTCGAGAAGGTGCTGGCCGCCCTCGACCATGCCCGCAGGGCGGGTTTCGATCCCGCCACAGGGGGGCTCAAGCTCAATGCCGTGATCGCCCGCGGTCAGAATGAGGATCAGTTGCTCCCCCTCGCTGCGCTGGCCCGTCAGCGGGGGATCGAGCTGCGCTTGATCGAGTTCATGGACGTGGGCAACCGCAATGGCTGGCAGCCGGATCAGGTGCTGCCAGCCGCCGAGATGGTCCGGCGGATCGGCATCCACTGGCCTCTGGAGCCCCTCGGGCGCCAGGCCCATGGCACCGCCAGTCGCTGGCGCTACCGCGACGGCGTGGCCCACCTGGCCGTGGTGGCCTCGATCTCCGCCCCCTTCTGTGGCGACTGCGACCGGCTGCGCATCACCGCCGACGGCGTGGCCTACACCTGCCTGTTCGCCTCCAGCGGAGTGGATCTCAAGCCATGGCTGCGTCCGTCTTCGTCTGCGGCCGACAGCCTGAGCGGAGCCTTGCGGGGCCTCTGGAGCCAGCGCCACGACCGTTACAGCGAGGAGCGCAAGTTGGAGCAACCTTCAGGGAATGTCACGACGCCACGTTCCCTTGCTGAGATGGCCTATCTGGGGGGGTGATGATCGGGCTGACGCGAATGCGCTCAGCCGTCAATCATTTCCATCGTCATGCGCCAGACGTTCAAGGTTGCCCTTGCCCTCGCGGCGATCAGCGCTCCGTTGGCCGCCTTTGCTCTGCCCTTCAAGCCTGATCCCACCTCCTTTGCCATCTACCTCGGCAAGAAAGCGATGGAGGATGGCTCCAAGGTCAGCTTCTCCAACCTGAGCGGCTGTGCTCCCGGCACCATGGGCGGGCAGGAGAGCTACAGCTGCCAGACGGGCGACGCCCTGCTCACAAGCCCGAGCGGAGCGCAGCGCTCCTGCAAGGCGGTGGTTCGTGATGGCCGCCCTGGAATCACCTGGACGGCGCAGCAATCAGGAGGGGGCTCCTGGCAGGGCAACCTGGCGTGCCCGCCGCTGCCCGAAACCTCCTCAGGAATGGGGGAGTGAGGCCCCACCGCTGAACGCAGCCACAGTGAGCTGCCGGCAGTAGCCACTGAAGCAACGCAGCGCTGCCCGGTGGCGTTCGGCCGATTCCGCCATGCAGGCATCGATCAGGCAGGTCACGGTGTAACCGCGATCAGCCGCATCCTTGACGGTGTGATCGATGCATTGATCGGTGAGCAGGCCCGCCACCACCAGCTCGGTGATGCCCATGTTGCGCAGCAGGTAGTCGAGGCTGGTGGAGTTGAAGGGGGAGGAGGAACTCTTGGGCAGCACCAGCTCATCGGGCCCGGGGGTGAGGGGCTCGATCACCCTTGACTCCCAGCTGCCCGGAGCAAACCCCAGGCCGGAGCGCTTGTAGTCGAGGCTGCGATCGCGCCCGTCGGCGGTGAGGTTGGCGATCACGGTGTGAATCACCTCCAGTCCGCCCTGGCGTGCGTGTGCCAGCGCCTGCTGCAGCCGTGGCAGGACGGCCCCCTGGAAGTGGGCTTCAAAGCCGGGCGGCCGGGGCAGGGATGGTGCGTTGCTGCCTGCGGGGCCGGCCGGTCCGCAGGTGCCGTTCTGGACATCGACCAGGAGCAGGGCCGCGGCAGCCAAGGGCAGGGGTGGAGTGGCCGTGGCCTCCACCATGGCCTCTGCCGCCGAATCAGGCAATGATCTCGAGGCCTGTGGCTGCCCTGCTGTGCCTGACGTTCCCAGCGCCACTGCTCTGACCGCCAAGCTGCTGGAGCGCGGTCTGCGCCGCGTGGCGGTCACCTTCGTGAACCACGCCGGGTCCGTGCTGGCGAAGGGGGTGCCGCTGGAGCGGTTGCCGCTGGTGGCGAGCCAGGGGCTGGGCTTCTCACCGGTGTCCGATGCCTTCGGGGCCACGGGCCTGATCGATCCGCAGCAATCCCTGGCCAGGCCCGATGGCGACCTGCGCCTGAAGCCTGATCTCGCGGCCCTGCGCCCGCTTGATCCTGGCAACGGCTGGGCCTGGGCCCCCGGAATCCGCCACGAGCGCGATGGCGCCATCTACGCCCTGGATCAACGGGGCTTCTGTGCCCGGCAGGAGGCGGCTCTCGCCGCCACCGGGCTGAGCGCCCTGGCCGGCTTCGAGATCGAGTGGATGGTGGGGCAGCCTGAACCAGCTGGGGGCTGGATTCCAGCAGTGGCGGGCGGACCCTACGGCGCCGATCGTCTGGTGGAGGGGCTGGATTACCTCAGCGCCGTGGCTGAGGCCCTGGATGCCGCCGAGCTGCCCTGGCTTCAGCTGCACCCGGAATACGGCGCCGGCCAGTTCGAGCTGTCGCTGGCGGCGGCGCAGCCGCTGGAGGCTGCCGATCGCCTGGTGGCCGCGCGCCTGGTGATTCAGCAGGTGAGCCGCCGCTTCGGCTGGATCTGCAGCTTTGCTCCTGTGGTGACGGCCGATCTGGTGGGCAACGGCGGCCACCTGCATCTGAGCGTGGTGGAGCGGGGCGTGCCGCTGCTGGCCGGTGGGGCGGGCCCGGCCGGGCTGACGCCAAGGGGGGAAGCACTGCTGGCGGGCCTGCTGGAGCAGCTGCCGGCCCTGATGCCCCTGGCCTGCGCCCTGGCCGTGTCGTACCGGCGGCTGGCCCCGTGCCGCTGGGCGGCGCCGTTTCAGGTCTGGGGGGTGGAGAACCGGGAGGCAGCGCTGCGCCTGGTGCCTGCCGCTGGCGGAGAACCGGGTCACCTGGAGATCAAGGTGGCCGATCTCAGCGCCAACCCCTATCTGCTGGTGGGCGGCGTACTGGCCGTGCTCCTGGATGCTCTGCAGCGCCCCCGGGTCCTGCCGCCCCCGCTGAGCGGGGATCCCTCGGCCGCGCCTGCCGCCGAGGCGCCGAGGCTTCCCAGGACCCTCACCGAGGCGGTGCGGGCGTTCGAGACCAGCCCTGTGCTGCGGGACGCCATGGGGGAGGCCCTTCAGCGCACCGTGGTGGAGGCCCGCCTCTCGGAAGTGCGCCGCAGCGAACCTCTGGCTGACGACGCCTTGATCATCTCCACCCGCGCCTGGCCCCTCACAGGGATCTGAAAACGAATTGGGTCTCCGGCCCGCCGCGCGATCACGACCGGCGCCGGCTCTGCACGCCCTGACGCCCAGCAGACTCGCCGCTGGTGGGAGTCTGCTCGGCTCCCGCGGCAATCGCACGGTGCTTGATGTCCACACCTGAGAAATCGGGCTCCCTGCTGCAGATCCTGGGAGTCAGTTTCGGGATCGCCGGGGCAGTGGGGGGCACGATCGGCGCCGGCATCCTGCGCACTCCGGGCCTGGTGGCCGAGCAGCTCGGCAGTGCTCCCCTGATCGTGGCCGCCTGGGTGGCGGGGGCGCTCTATGCCCTGCTCGGGGCCTTCGCCGTGGCTGAACTGAGCACCAGCCTGCCCCGGGCTGGTGGTTGGACGGTCTACGCCCGACGGGCCCTGGGGGATCAGGCCGGCTTTTCGGTGGGCTGGATCGACTGGGTGGGCCACTGCGCCGGTCTGGCCTGGGTGGCGGTGACCATCGGCGACTACACGATCGGCCTGTTGCCGGCCCTTCCCGTGGGCAGCAAGGTGGTGGCCCTGCTGGTGCTGCTGGCCTTTGCGCTGATCCAGCGGCTCGGCCTGGAGGCCGGAAGCCTCAGCCAGAAGATCCTCAGCCTGGGCAAGGCTCTGGCCTTCCTCGGCCTGATCACGGCCTGTTTTCTGCATGCCCCGGTCAGGGAGCTGGCGGGGGTGGCCGAACCGTTGCTGGAGGCTGCCGACCCCGGGGGTCCGGCGGCGGGGGGCGGGATCAGCCTCGGCATCGGCACGGTGTTCGCCATGCAGGCCGTGATCACCACCTACGACGGCTGGCACAGCCCGATCTACTTCGCTGAGGAATTCGCCCAGCCCAGCCAGGATCTGCCCCGCTCGCTGGTGGGGGGTGTACTCAGTGTGGCGGGGCTCTACCTGCTCGTGAATCTGGCACTGCTTCGGCTGCTGCCGGTCTCGCGGATCGCAGGGTCGGTGCTGCCCCTGGCCGATGCCGCCGAGGTGATCTTCGGGGCCTGGAGTGCTCAGCTGATCGTGGTGCTGGCGCTGATCTCCTCGTTCGGTCTGGTCAATGCCGTGGTGATGGGTGCACCGCGCATCCTCTATGGCCTCAGCCGGGATGGCTTGTTCCTGCCCCAGTTCGCCGCGGTCAGCACCAGCGGGACCCCCGTGCTCGGGCTGGCGCTGACGACCGCCACCGCCGGGTTGCTGGTGAGCTTCGGCGATTTCACGGTCCTGCTGGGCATCGCCTCCTTCCTTTATGTGCTGCTGTATCTGAGCGGCATCACGGCATTGCTGCTGCTGCGCTGGCGAGAGCCCGAGCTGGAGCGGCCCTTCCGGGATCCGGGCTATCCGCTCAGCGCGGTGATCGTCTGGCTGGGTTCGCTGGCGTTCCTGATCGCCGCGATCCGCAACGACACCGCCAACAGCATTTGGGCCCTGGGACTGATCCTGCTCAGCCTGCCCCTGCACCAGCTGACGCGGCGCCTGGCGCCGCCACCGGCCTGATCCCGCCGCGCACCAACACCGGCACCCGTTTGAACCCTGGAGTGCCACTGCGGGGATCCGCCGGGGCGCGGATGATCGCATTCACCTCCGGATAGAACATCAGTGCGGCGCCCTCGCGGATCTCACCGGGGATGATCTCGATGCCCTCCAGTTGGCCGGCCTCCCCCTGCACCGTCACCCGCTGGTGGGCGGCCAGGCCGGATCGGGCCAGATCGGCGCGGTTCATCAGGATCGTCTGGCGGTGCGGCATGCCCCGGTAGGCATCGCCGGCCTCGTACACCACCGTGTTGTGCTGGCCGTAGCTGCGGGCGGTGATCAGCGCCAGCACCAGGCCGGATTCCCCCGGCGCCAGGCCACCGAAGTGGGCCGGCTCGGGGAGCTGCAGCGCCGGCAGGGGTGTGGGCTCCATCCGTGCTCTCCCTGAGGGCGTGGGGAAGCTGGGCTGCTCGAACACCCGCCCTCCCACGCTGAATTCGCGCCTGGTGGCATCGATCTCCGCGATCGGGCCGTAGCCGGGCACGGTGCGGGCGATCAGCTGGCGCACATAGACGGGGTCCTGCAGGCGCCCCCAGTCGATCGGATCGCTGCCCATCAGCCGCCGGGCCAGCTCGGCCAGGAAGCCCACCTCGCTGATCAGATCGGCCTGCTTGAGGTGGGTGGTGCCGGGCTCGTTGAGGCGCACGAAGTTGTTGCCCGATTCGGTGGTGGTGCGGTGGGGGGTCTCGAAGCGGTTGAACACCGGCAGCACCAGGGTCTGGCGGGCACCGAGGCCATGGAAGTGGCCCTGGTTGGGCTTGGTGGCCAGATACATCACCGTGTCGATGCGCCCCAGGGCGCGGCGGGCCTGCTCGGAATCGGGGTTGGCCCCCCAGAGGTTGCCCCCCAGGCAGAGCAGGGTGTCCACATCTCCGGCTTCCGCCGCTTCGATCAGGGCGCGGGTGTCGTAGCCGGGCACCCGGCTGAGCGGGCGCCCCAGCAGGGCTTCGAGGGCCTGCTGCATTGCGGCGCGCAGCTTCACCGTCACGCCCATCGAGCCGAAGCCCTGCACGTTGGAGTGGCCGCGGATCGGCATCGTGCCGGCTCCGGGCCGGCCCACGTTGCCGCTGAGCAGGGCGGTGTTGGCGATGGCATGGACGTTGGCGGTGCCGTTAGCGTGGTGGGTGATCCCCATTGCCCAGGCGAACACCACACCGCTGGAGCGGGCGATCACGGCGGCGGCGTGCTCCAGTTCCTCGCGGCTGAGGCCGCAGCAGGCGCAGATCGCCTCCCAGGAGGTGGCTTGCAGCGGCTCCACCACCGCCTGCCAGTTCTCGGTGTGGGATTTGAGGAAGTCCCACTGGATCGAGCCGGCCTCCAGCAACGCCTTCTGGAGGCCCAGAAACACGGCGGTGTCGCTGCCCGGCACCGGCTGCAGGAACAGCGAGGCGATCTCCGAGCCCCGCAGCATCGACTTGATGGGAAAGGCGGGCGAGCCGAACTTGAGCAGGCCCACCTCCAGCACCGGGTTGATCACGATCACGCTGCCGCCGCGCTCGCGCAGGCGGATCAGCTCGTTCATCAGCCGCGGGTGGTTGGCCGGGGCGTTGGAGCCCACCAGCACCACGCACTCCGCCTGTTGCAGGCTCTCCAGGCTCACCATCGATGTGCCGGAGCCGAAAACCTCGCTCAGCCCCACGGTGGAGGGGGCATGGCAGAGGTCGGAGCAGTCGGCCAGGTTGTTGGAGCCCCAGGCTCTCAGCAGCAGTTGGAGCAGGTAGGCGGCCTCGTTGGAGGAGCGGCCGGAGCTGTAGGAGGCCACCCGCTGCGGCGGGCGGCGGAAGGCGGCCTCCGCCAGCGCGAACACGTCGTCCCAGCCGAGGCGCTCGTAGTGGCTGCGGCCCTGCCGCAGGATCAGGGGATGGCTGAGGCGGCCGAGGCGATCGGCCTCCTGGGAGCTGAGGCGTTGCAGCTCGCCAATGCTGCGGCCCGAGAAGACCGACTCCGGCACCGCCGGCTGCAGCTCGGCGCTGATCGCCTCCACGCTCTTGAGGCAGCGCTGCAGGGGTTCTCCCAGCTCGTCGCGGAAGCCGCCGTTCTGGCCGCCGGTGCCCCAGGCGCAGGAGAGGCAGGCGCTCTTGTGCAGCAGGGTCTGCCAGAGCAGGGGACCTTTGGGGGAGAGGGTGGCCTTGGCCCAGCCGTCGATCACTGGCCAGCCGCCGCCCAGCTTCGGAGCTCCTGGATCAGGAGCACTGCTGGACCTGCGCGATTCAGCCTTCACGATCTTCGCGGCGGGGTCCACCTCTTCAGGATGGCGCGCCCCGCCCCAGGCACCGATACGACCCATCACAACGATCACCAACGATGACCACCGGGTTGCGCAGCTTCCGGGCTGGGGTGGGCACAGCTGCGTGTGCACTCCTGCTGGTTTCCTGCTTCACAATGAACGTTCCGGTGTTGCGATAAACGCTTGACGGAATGCCAGGAAATGTGTATTCTTAGTTGATAAATTAATTAAGAAAAAGTTGCCTTATTGCGCTTCTCCACAGGCTTTTGTGCCAACGCTTTTTCCGTTTGCTTGATCTTCTCGGTTTTGGCTTTCGCATCAGTGTTCAGGGCGATTGCCAGCGACGGCGATCCCCGCCCAGTCGCTTCTGGCCGGTTGCCAGGCTTTCTTGAATCACTTTCCCCCAGGCGATCATGGTTGATATGGCCCGCTCCGGTGGTCTCTATATCCTGCTCATCAGTATCCATGGCCTGATCCGAGGCCATGACCTGGAGCTGGGTCGTGACGCCGATACGGGCGGCCAGACGAAATACGTGGTTGAACTGGCCAAAGCCCTGGCCAGGCAGGAAGGCGTTGAGCGTGTGGATCTGGTCACCCGACTGGTTGTGGATGATCACGTCAGCCCCGACTATGCAGTTCCCATTGAGAAGTTGGCAGAGAATCTTCAGATTGTACGAGTCAAGGCAGGTCCGAATGAATACTTGCCCAAGGAGCAGCTCTGGCCCCACATGGACAGCTTTGCTGATCACCTCTCCACCTGGTTGGCGGAACAGCCCAGGCTGCCCGATGTTGTTCACACCCACTATGCCGATGCTGGCTATGTAGGAGTCCGCCTTTCAAATCTCACCGGCCTGCCGTTGATTCACACCGGTCACTCCCTCGGTCGCGACAAATACCGACGCCTGCTTGCCGTGGGCATGGACATCGAGCAGATCGAGAAGCGCTATCACATGCAGGCGCGGATCAGCGCTGAGGAAGATACCCTGAGCTGTGCTGAGCTGGTGATCACCAGCACGCGGAATGAGATCGAGAGTCAATATGAGCTTTACGACTACTACACACCAGAGAAGATGGCGGTGATCCCTCCGGGCACCGACCTCGAGCAGTTCCACCCCCCCACGAACAGTCAGACTTCAGACGCACCAGAATTTCTGGACAGGCTCAATCCGTTTCTGCGGGATCCAGCCAAGCCGATGATCCTGGCCCTGTCACGGCCGGATCAACGCAAGAACATCGTGTCGCTTCTGGAGGCCTATGGCCAGAACAAGCGTCTGCAGGACCTGGCCAATCTGGTGATCGTCGCTGGAAACCGGGATGACATTCGCGAGCTGAATGAAGGGGCCCAGTCGGTGTTGACGGAACTGCTCTGGGTAATCGATTTCCATGACCTATATGGCCGAGTGGCCCTCCCCAAGCACCACAGCGGCGAGGAGGTGCCCGAGATCTATCGCCTGGCCGCAGCCTCGAGGGGCGTGTTCGTCAATCCTGCTCTCACCGAGCCGTTCGGCCTCACCCTCCTGGAAGCGGCGGCCAGTGGTCTGCCCCTGGTGGCCACCGAGAATGGTGGCCCGGTCGACATCATCGGCAATTGCCGCAATGGCTTGCTCGTGGATCCCCTCAGCCGGGAGGCCATTGCCGACGCCATCCTCTCCATCCTGGAGAAGCCCCGCAGCTGGAGCGAACTCTCCGGCAACGGGCTGCGCAACATCGCCCGCTTCTATTCCTGGGAAGCCCATGCCCAGGCCTATCTGGCCATGCTGCAGCCGGTGGTATCCAAGCGGAAACCGCTGGCCCAGTCCCCATCCACCCATCAATTCAGCAGTTACAGGAATCGAGCCCTGTTCACGGCCATCGACAACACCTTGCTGGGCGATGCCGAAGCCCTGGAGCAGTTTGCCAAGGTGGTACGCACCCATCGCCGCCAGTTCCTGTTCGGGATCGCCACAGGCCGCCGCCTTGATTCCGTGTTGACCATCCTGAAGCGTAACAATATTCCGACTCCGGATGTGTTGATTACCAGCCTTGGAACAGAAATCTATTATACCTCTGAGCTGTTCGCTGATATTGCCTGGAGCCATCACATCGATCACTCCTGGACACCGCAGGTGTTGCGCCGAGTGCTCGAACCGGTGCCAGGGTTGTCCCCCCAGCCCAAGAACGAGCAGAGCCGATTCAAGGTCTCGTACTACTACGATTCCGAGCACGCGCCTCCCCTCGACGACATCCATGCCTTGTTGCGTCAGAAGGAACTGTCGGTGAATGCCACACTCTCCTTCGGGCAATACCTGGATATCGTCCCGGCCCGGGCCTCCAAGGGCCAGGCTTTGCGTTACGTCTCCAGTCAGTACAACATTCCGCTCGAGCGCACCCTGGTCACGGGCGGCTCCGGAGGGGATGCCGACATGCTGAGAGGCAACACCCTGGGGGTGGTGGTCTCCAACAGGCATCAGGAAGAACTTTCCAACCTCAGTGAGAATGAACAGGTTTACTTCGCCAATGGAGCCCATGCCTGGGGAATTCTTGAGGCCATCAGGCACTACGGCTTTTTCTGATCACAACCTCCCCCACATCACAACGGATCAGAACACGATCTGTTGAATCTGAATGGCTGTGGTCACCCACGGCTGGATCACCACAACCCGATCAATCCATGCCACGGCCTCAGCCATGACGCGTCTCCTTCTCTGCACGGACCTGGATCGCACCTTGCTGCCCAATGGGGAGCCCCAGGAGTCACCAGGGGCCCGGGATCGCTTTGCGGCGGCGGTGGCCCGCCCTGAGGTGACCCTGGCCTATGTCTCCGGTCGTCATCTGGCTCTGGTGGAGCAGGCGATTGATCAGTACGGCATCCCCAGGCCTGATTGGGTGATCAGCGATGTCGGCAGCCGGATGCACCAGCTGAAGTCCCCGGGGACATGGGTCCGTTCCCTGGCCTGGGACGAGGAGATCGCCAGGGACTGGCCTGGGCTGAGCCGTGGACAGATCGCTGAGGTCTTCTCCTCCCTTGAAGGCCTGACCCTGCAGGAGGAGGACCGCCAGAGCCGCTACAAACTCAGTTACTTCCTGCCCCTGGGCTTCGATCTGGACACCCTCCGGCAGAGGCTGGAAGCCCGGCTGCAGGAGCTGCAGGCTCGCTCCAGCTGGATCTACAGTGTGGATGAGCAAACCCAGGTTGGCCTACTCGATATCCTGCCCGAGCGTGCCACCAAGTTGCATGCGGTGGAGTTCCTGATGCAGGAGCTGGGTTTTGGGCCCACCAGCACCGTCTTCGCCGGAGACAGCGGCAATGATCTACCGATTCTGGTCAGCTCTGTTCCCTCCGTTCTTGTGGCCAATGCTCACCCCGACGTCCTGCGTCAGGCCAGCGAGGGCTCCAGGCAAGGGGGCACAGGCCAGGCTTTGTATCTCGCGAAGGGTGGCTTCCTGGGTATGAACGGTAATTACAGCGCCGGGATTCTTGAGGGTCTTGTTCATTTTCATCCTGCCACAAAAGACTGGATCACGTAAGCCCGCCGTATCCCAGCTTCCTCACCATCCCTGCTTCAGGCCGGCGCTTCTCAGAGCTGTGACCATAGCCCCTTCCATCCTTCGTTGACTTCCTGATGTACGAGCAGATTTCCCACTCCCTGTTGAACTCGATTCTGGATGAACTGAAGCCAGAAATCAAGCGACAGAATCTTCGCTATTTCTACACACGGCTAGGTGCAAACTTTTATGCCATCCATTCGCTCTTCTCCACCCTTTATGGAAATCGCGACGACTTCCAGGCTCAGATGGTCCGCCTCGTGGAGACGATGGCTG
>NZ_JAHLZB010000016.1:0-41026 GCF_025128255.1 Synechococcus sp. CS-205 | reverse complement strand
CTAGCCCAGGGACAACAGTCCCGCCGTAGCCCCCTCTACTGGCCCTAAAGACCCCACAGACTGACCAGCAGGCCGGACCCACAGGATCCATCGATGGGGAAGTTCAGAAGGCCGTCACGATGGCGCCGGGGTGCGCCGATCAGACCCGGCCACACCCCTCCTGGGGGCCGGCCGGCCATCTCCTGGAGGGTCGTGGCGGCGATCACTCTGTTGCTGGTCGCCAGTTCGATCCTGATCTTCAACCTGCGGCAGTCTGATCATCATCCCCTCAAGATGCGCAGGGAACTTCGTAAGTTCTGAGCAGGACAGACACCCCCGACACCTTCACGGAAGATCAGCGAATCAGCAACGCCCAGATGGCGGTTGGCAGCGTTCGGCAGGCGATCTCGCTGGAGGACAGGGCGTTCACTCTGTTGTCATGATGGCCATAGACACGCAGACATCGAGGTAGCCTGAGGAGCATTGTCCTTCGGGTGGTTCGTGGCGAGTCAGGACGAGTGCAGCTTGCTTCGACCCGATCTTCAGAGTGAAGATCTGCGCCGTCTTTACCGGTAGTTTGAAGGAGGTGAGCAGGGCTTGATCTCTTGCAGGCAGGTGGATCGGGCCCTGGCCAACATGGCCGGTGTGATTGATGAGGAAGGCGCAGCAGACCTGCGATCGCTGGTGCAGGAGCAGGGACGCCTGAGTTTCAGCGGCTTTGCCGAGTGGGCCCTGAGACAGCCCACCTTCGACCTGATGGCGAATCATCGCGAGCTGTTCGCGTTGGTTGACAGCGATGCCAATGGCTACCTCAGCCATGAGGAGATCGGTCTGATCCTTCAGTTGCTGGACGGCAGATCCAGTCCGGAAGGGATCAGAGCCTTCATCGCCCAGCATGATCGTGATGGCACCGGCACGATCACCCACGAGGAGTTGATCTGAGGTGGGGCCGCTTCCTTGATCAACTGTTGTCCTGCTGGGGTGGGTCGTGGCCGGGCAGGGGGGGCGAGTGGAACGTCAGCAGCTCAAGCCAGGTCTGAGCCGCACGCCTCAGCGTGAATCCCTGGGTGGAGATCAGTCGTTGGATCTGGTCAACCGCCCAGCTGCTGCGCTGCTCAGCGGGAACCAGTCCTGCCAGTTCATCGCACACGGCGTGGTTGTGCCCGATCCAGTCACTGGTCACCGCCGTCGTTGAGGAACCCGGGCCGCTGGCCAGCCAGCCCAGGGAGCCCGCCAGGTGCTGATCGGGCAACAGATCAGCGAGCTCGATCTCCGGACGGCCCGCCTCGAGCCACCAGCGACGGGCGCTTGCAGGGTCATGACCATGGCGATCACGGGCACGCCTCGGGAAAAACCCATCGATGGGATTGTTCTCACCCTCGACCACCTGCTGAGCGATCCAGTCGACCCGCCGACTCCTTCCCTGGGCGGGGGCCTCATAGAGCACCCGCCCTCTCACGGCATCGTGCAGGGGGCTGGTGGCATCAACCGAGATTTCCGTGTGGGGATCAAGGATCGCCGGCAAAGCGCAGTACTGCGCCCGCGAGCCCAGGCCGAGGCCGTGAAAACGCTGCAACCGAACGCCAGCGTTGCGAAAGCCATCACGGATGCCGAACAGAATCTCCGCCAACTTCACATAGCGCGTAGCTGTGGGTTGAGAGAACTTCCGGCGTGCTTCCAGAGACGTCCACTGCGTGCCGGTCTGGAGGTTGTTCAGTCCGGCAAAACCCACCGCCACATTGCTGGCACCCTCCTCAGCGGCCATCCGTCCAGCCGCCTTGGCTGTGAAGTAATCAGCCGCCGCCAGGGTCACATAGACGTGCCGATCCTGTGCACGGGGATCGCAGGTCATCGCCTTCCAGCCATTCAGGCTGATGCGATTGCGCTGCCTGAACTTGTCGATCGACCAACCGGTCATCGTTCGATCGATGCCCAGGCCCATCAGGCAACCAATGCAGAAATCCTCTGGGGCGATCAGATGGGTGGGATCCATCGCCATCTGCTCATCGATCACGGCGGCCCAGTCACGACCCTGATGCAAGGTGTCGATGAAGCGAGCCACCTCCAGAGCGAACATCTTTGCCGGTAGGCGCACAGCCTCTGGCATGCTGCTCATTGATGGTTCGCCGCTCTCCTTGCGGATGGATCGGTAGGTGGAGAGGATCGATCCGGCGGTTTCTGCGAACTCGTCGATGACGAGATCGATCAGTGGTTTGGTGCCATTGTCGGCCATCAGGTCAGCGCCGCTTTGGCGCACGCCTGCGGCCAGCTCGAGGGTCTGTGGAGTTGTTCGGTGACTGGAGAGCAGCCAGGCCGAAGAGGCGTAACCGCTGTCGGCGTAGATCTCAGCGGTCTGAGGGCGGAGATTGGTGAAGAAACGCATGGGCCATTGATTCAGAACTGACGCTCAGGGCAATGGCATCCGAAAACTAATTGATGTAGTTGTGGTACCAACGCGATTCAACGCAGCAATGGGTATGCGTGGACTGCAGGAGTCCCTTGGTCTCAGCTTCGACGCTGCGTTGGGGCGCCAATTCATTGTAGCGATCATTGGCAAGTTGGAGCTTGTCGTTGGCTGCATCGACGATGGCCTGGTAGGCGGAAGCGGCTTCGTCGTCTCCAGCTTGTTCCCCATCACGCTGGCCCAGCTGCGCTTCGTTTCGGATGCGCTCAAGATCATCGCGGGTCGTGTAGTCGTCCAGCTCAGTCATTCGGTCCTTGGCATCATCAAGCCAGGTTTGCACCTGGTCCAGCAGGCCAGCCACGTACTCACAGTCGATCTGGTCGCAGGGGACATTGTTGAAAGTCTCAACAACGCCTGATCCATCCAGAAGGTCGGACACATCAGGGGGGTCAGGAATCCCATCAAGCTCGGCCTGAAGCTCCTCGGGGGTCAACATCTGCCTAGGCCTCCTGAAGTCTGGAAATCAGATCACCCGCTGAGTACTGCACTCCGATCGATGGAAACTCCCAGTTCCCATCGATCACGCGAGGGTAAAGATCATAGGCGTGCCGAGCCTCATCGGCCAGCCAGTCTTCCCAGACAGTATCGGCGTGGCTTCCCGGTCCTTCAAAGTGGGCCACAAGGACCTTCTCGCCATTGTCGTCGAGCTCCACCTTGCCTCGGATCCAGACGAGGGCTCCGGGCACGGTTCCGCTCTGCTTGATATCCCTGCGGTGAATCCGTAATTCCGATCCGTCGGTCAACCGCAGAAAGGAATAGGGAATCAGGGGCCGATCCACCCAGCCCATTTCGGCAATTTCTCCAACCACCACCTGGTCTTCACCCTCTGGAAGGGCACTCAGGGGCAGGCCACCCTGCCACTGCGCAGTGTCGTAGCGCCGCAGGGTCGTGCGGTTGCCGGCGATCCGCCTCATGCCGGCCTCACCGGGGCCGGTCGACAGGCGTCGCATCACCAGCACCGTGCCGGCCAGAAGCATGGCGTGACGCCGAGCGAGGTCAGAGCAACGCAGGCCCAGATTCCCCATCCGTCGATCAGCCACCGGCAGGAGTCCTGCGCCTTCAAGAACAGGATCAAGCTTCTCAACGTCGTGGACGAGTTCAAGGAAGATCGCCGTGGCCGCAGGAAGATCTCCAGCCCTGGCCGTTTCCCTCAGGTCATGGAGGCGGGCGTCGTAGCTGGCCTCGGCCGTGCCAAGCAGCATCAGCAGACGCCCCGGGTTCACGGGTGTAGCGCCTGGCCTCATCACGGCGTCATGGAGTCGGGCATGCGCCGATCGACCAAGGGCCGAGGCCACCCGCTCGGCTTCCTCATCCGTGATGGCGCCGTAGCCCGGAAGCGGTTCGGTGGCTCCCTCGTCAATCACGTCGGGAACCCGGGGAAATTGAGAGAAGAGTTCACCCCAGGCGATGATTCGGCCTGGATCTGCGGCATAAACCGCTGTCGATTCTTTGTCGGCGCTGAGCTGGAGAACGGTTGCGGCGATCCCTCGATGCAGCATCAGATCGACCAGTGGCTGGCCTCCAAAGGCTATCGCACATCTGCCAGGCAGCATGCAAGGGGTCAGTCTCCGGGATTGTCCTCATGGTGCTGGCTGTTCAGTCACAACTGCGACAGCTCAGGGCAGGGTGAATCCGGAGGTGTTCAGGTGCTTGAGATCGAGCATCACGATCGAGAGCCAGCCCAGCAGTGCCAGGCCACCAAGAACGGCCAGGACGACCAGAACACCTGCCCATGCAGACTTCGACGAGCCGTTGTCGTTCATCACAGGAGCACGGGGTTGCTTCATGAAGTATGCCATGCCAGGGCTGTAAAACTATTCGCCGTATCTCAACCCTGCAGTTGCATGAACGGGGTTGTTGGTGGTTTGGGCAGTTCTGGAGTTGCGAAGAGTCCGAAGAAGATGATCAGCAAGTGATGCAGTCTTCTGGGTTGGATCATCCTGAATGCCTTGGTGGCCTCTCCTTGGCCCCCGGCTTCAAGCAGATGGCCGCAGCGCGGAGCCGCTCCAGATTCCGGTTGAATGAGAACGGATCTGTGAGCCTGGCTGATGCCTGTTCTCGCCCGTGCCGTTCTGCTGATGCTCGGCTTCGCCGCCATGCCACCAGCCCTGGCGGCGGAGCGCCTCTCCACCATCCCGGAGCGTTTCAGGGGCATCTGGATGGCTGAAGCCCGCCACTGCACCGCCCCGGCCACGGATGAATCCTGGCTGCGGATCGGGGCTGATCAGATCAGCTTCTACGAGAGCGCCGGCCCCGTGCTGGCGATCGTGACCCGGGAGCCTGATCAGCTGGCTTTGATCAGCGAGCTCAGCGGCGAGGGCAGCACCTGGCTGGACCTGCACCAGTTCACGCTCTCCGCCGACCGCCAGCAGCTCACGACCCGGGCGCCAGGCCTGGCGGACCCCTACCAGCGGGTTCGCTGTCCCTGAGCGCCTGAGCGCCTCTGGTCTGGTGCGAGCCTTCCTGCTCCCGCTGAACCGGTTGTGTGTCGCTTCCAGGCGGGCAAGGCCTGCGCCTGGGCACAACGTTCTGACCGCCGATACGCTGGCAAACCCTTCACCAGCACCGCACCATGGCCCCCAGGGTCTCCCTTGCAGCCCGCAGCAGGCGCGTGAGCCGGGAAGACGCGCTGCAGCAGCTTGATCTGGCCACTCTGGCCCAGGCGTATCGCTCCGGCCATTCGGTGTACCTGGGCCGCGGCGACTTCTGGGTCTGGGCCCACGACGGCATCCCCTCCTGGCTCGTGCCCCGGTTCGAGGATCTTGGCTTTCTGCCGTAGCTCTCCGCCCCCGCCACGGCCTGGGACGACCATGGCCGTGGCGTCAGGTCTCGCCATAGCCCTCGGGGCGAACCTCGGCCATCCCACCCGCACCCTTGCCGCGGTGCGGCCATTGCTGAGCCAGCAGCTGCTCGACTGGGCCGGTTTCCCGCTGCTGCTGCGCTGGTCGCCGCTGTTTCGCACGGCGCCGGTGGGCGGGCCGCCTGATCAGCCCTCGTTCATCAATGCCGTTCTTCTGGCCGTTCGCCCGGAGCCGGTGGAGACAGGGGTGAAGGCTGGCCTTGAGCCCTGGCCCGATCCCCTGGGGTTGCTGGAGCGGCTCCAGGGGCTGGAGGCGTGCTTCGGCCGCCAGCGCCTGGAGCACTGGGGACCCCGCAGCCTCGATCTCGATCTCCTCTGGTGCGCCGGGGCCCGCCGCCACGGCCCCCAGCTGGAGCTGCCCCACCCACGTCTGCGCCAGCGTGCTTTTGTGATCGGCCCCCTGGCGGCGATCGAACCGCAGCTGGTGCTTCCCGGCGGTCTCGAGACCGCCGCCTCCCTGTTGGCCGAACTGCTCAGCCGCTCCGGAGCCGAACCGCCCCCGTTGTTGCTGCCGGCTCAGGACGGCTGGCCCGAGGGGGGCTGATCGCGCCTGGCCGGCGGTCACACTGGTGTGGCTGCTCCACCTCCCTCCATGGCTCCCCTGCCGCCCCCCGAGCCCTCCACCCACCTGGAAACCACGGCGGCACTTGAAGCCCGCAAACTTCGCTTCGAGCTCAACCGGGTGCTGCTGCCGATGGGGGTGGAGGGTACCTACGGGATCATTCGCCATCCCGGGGCCTCCCTGGCTGTGCCGGTGCTGGCTGACGGGCGGGTGGTGCTGCTGCGCCAGTACCGCTTCGCCGTGGAACGCCGCATCCTCGAGTTCCCCGCCGGCACCCTGGAAGACGGCGAAGACCCCCTGGAGTCGATGCAGCGGGAGCTGGGGGAGGAGGCGGGCTACAGCGCCAGCCGCTGGGATTCCCTGGGCCTGATGCTGCCCTGCCCCGGCTATTCCGATGAGGTGATCCATCTTTTCCTGGCCCGGGATCTCTCGCCCCTCAGCGAGCGGCCCGCCGGCGATGACGACGAGGATCTGCAGGTGCTGCTGCTTGAGCCCGCCTCCCTTGATTCGGCCCTGGCCAGCGGTGATGAAGCCCTTGATGGCAAGAGCGTCACCGCCTGGTTCCGGGCCCGCCAGCTGCTCGGCCTCGCATGAGCTCGCCCCGCTGGTTGTTCTGGCACCGCCGCGATCTGCGCCTGGCCGACAACCTGGGCCTGGCCGCCGCCGCCCGCGCCACCGCCGCCGTCACCGGCGTGTTCATCGTCGATCCAGCCCAGCTGGAGGCCCCCGACCGTTCCGCGTCCCGTCTCTGGTTCCAGAGCGAGAGCCTGCTGGAGCTGCAGCGCCGCTGGCGCGAGACCGGCTCCCGCCTGCTCCTGTTGCGCGGTGATCCGGCTGAGGTGCTGCCACAGCTGGCGGAGGCCAGCGGCGCTGAAGTGGTGGCCTGGAACCGTGATGTGGAGCCCTGGGCCCGCGCCCGCGATCGTCGTGTCGCTGAGGCCCTGCGCGCCAGCGGTTGCAAGCTGCTGGCCGACTGGGATCAGTTGCTGGTGCCCCCAGAGACCCTGGCCACCGGCGCCGGGGACCCCTACCGGGTCTACGGCCCCTACTTCCGGGCCTGGCGCCGGCGGATCGAGCAGGCTGGTCCCGAGAGCACGGCCCCCGTTCCCGCCCCATCGGGCCTGATCGATCTCGATCCTGCTGCGATGCCCGCCGAGCGCCGCCGGCTCTGGGACCGGCTGAGCTGGTTGGAGCCGGCGCCCAGCCCCTTCGCGGGCGCCGATCTCTGCCCCTGCCGTCCGGGTGAGGCGGCCGCTGCCGCCCAGCTGGCGGCCTTCGCCGATGGGCCCCTGCTGAGTTATGAGCCAGGCCGCAACCTGCCGGCGGAGCCGGGCACCTCGGGCCTGAGCGCGGCGCTCAGGTTCGGCACCCTCAGCCCGCGCCAGGCCTGGGCCGCCGCCCAGGAGCAGCGCCCACGGGCCCGCAGCGAGGAGGAGCACCAGGCGATCACGGTCTGGGAGCAGGAGCTGGCCTGGCGCGAGTTCTACCAGCAGGCCCTCTTCCATTTCCCGGAACTGGCCGAAGGTCCCTACCGCCCCCAGTGGCGCCACTTCCCCTGGGAGAACGATGAGGCTCGATTCGTGGCCTGGTGTGAGGGTCTCACCGGCGTGCCGATCGTGGATGCCGCCATGCGCCAGCTCAACGCCTCAGGCTGGATGCACAACCGCTGCCGGATGATCGTGGCCTCCTTCCTGGTGAAGGATCTGATCGTGGACTGGCGCTGGGGCGAACGCCAGTTCATGGGCCAGCTGGTCGACGGTGATCTGGCGGCCAACAACGGCGGCTGGCAGTGGAGTGCCAGCAGCGGCATGGATCCCAAACCCCTGCGCATCTTCAACCCCTACACCCAGGCGGCCCGCTTCGATCCCGAAGCCACCTACATCCGCCGCTGGTTGCCTGAGCTCTCCCATGTGGCCAGCGCCGATCTGATCCGTGGGGAGATCCCTCCCATGGAGCGCAGGGGGTACCCGGGGCCGATCGTGAACCACAAGACGCAGCAGGCCCGTTTCAAGGCGCTCCATGCCGCCTTGGCGGCTCCGGCTCAGGAGGCCAGGCTGAGGGGCTGAGCCACCAGTTGCCGCATCACCGCGGTCACGGTGGCCTGCTGGGCGGAGCTGAGTTCCGGGAAGATCGGCAGGCTGAGCACCTCGGCCGTGAGCCGCTCGGTGATCGGCAGGCTGCCGGGCCCGTAGCCCAGCTCTTCGTAGGCCGGTTGACGGTGGATCGGGATCGGGTAGTAGATGATCGTGTTCACGCCGGCCTCGGCCAGGGCCTGCTTCAGCCAGTCGCGGCAGCAGCTTTCGGGCAGTCCGTAGGCGGCGCTGTCGCCGGAGGGCACGCAGCTGCCGCCACAGCCCGCCTCGGCTGCTGGGCAGCGGGGGATGCGCACCACGAACTGGTTCCAGCTGTGGCCGCTGGGGCCCGGTTCCGGCAGGACCAGCCCCTGAAGGTCAGCCAGCTCGCGCCGGTAGGTGTCAGCCAGATGGCGCCGCCGCTCCACCCACTCCGGCAGGTGGGGCAGCTTCACGCTCAGCACAGCAGCCTGCAGCGCGTCGAGGCGGCTGTTGTATCCCAGCGATGTGTGCAGGTAGCGGCGCGGCATGCCATGCACCGCCAGCTCGCGGATGCGGGCGGCCAGTGCCGGATCCCGGCAGGTGACCGCACCGCCGTCCCCGGCGCCCCCCAGGTTCTTGGTGGGGAAGAAGCTGAAGCAGCCCGCATCACCCCAGCTGCCCACAGGCCGCCCGGCCCAGCTGGCGCCGGTGGCCTGGGCACAGTCTTCGATCACCAGCAGGTCGTGGGCGGCGGCGAGTGCCCCCAGGCGCTCCATGTCCACCGGCCGCCCGAACAGATGCACCGGCATCACCGCCCTGGTGGCCGGGGTGATGGCGGCCTCGATCAGCTCGAGATCGATCAGGTAGGTGGCGTCGTCCACATCCACGAACACGGGCGTGGCGCCCACGGCGCTGATCGCTTCGGCGGTGGCGAAGAAGCTGAAGGAGCTGGTGATCACCTCATCGCCCTCGCCGATGCCCAGGCCCCTCAGGGCCAGCACCAGGGCGTCGGTGCCGCTGTTGCAGCCGATGGCGTGGGGAGCGCCCACGGCCTGGGCGAACTGTTGCTCGAAGCGTGCAATCGTGGCGCCCCCGATGTATTGCCCACTGCGCAACACCTGCAGAACGGCGTCTTCGAGGGCCTCACCCAGTTGATGAAGCTGCTCGGTGAGATCGAAGGGGGGCACCTGCATGAAAGCAACCTTAAGCCCCTCCCAGGGTCAGGCCCAGGCCGGCTCCAGCCCCGGGTGCCACTTGATGTTGCAACCGATTGCAGGCTTCTGATCGGTGTTCGGCGGCCGCCCCGCCAGCAGGGCTTCGAGGGCCTCACGCAGGTCGGCGCCATCCAGGGGCAGGTCGTTGCCTGGACGGCTGGCATCGAGCTGCCCCCGGTACACCAGGCGCCGCTCGGCATCGAACAGAAACAGGTCCGGGGTGCAGGCCGCCCTGAAAGCCCGCGCCACGCTCTGGTCAGGGTCGAGCAGGTAGGGGAAACCCCAGCCGCAGCGGCGACGCTGCTCCGCCAGCTGTTCCGCTCCGTCCTGGGGGTGGGTGATCAGGCTGTTGCTGGCGATGGCCAGGATCGTGACCCGCTCGCCGTAGTCGCGATCGATCCGGCTCAGTTCCGCCTCGATGTGCTTGACGAAGGGGCAGTGGGCGCAGAGGAACAGCACCAGCACCGGCCGCGGCGGCAGCCCTGAGCTGCTCACCATGTCCCCGTCCAGGTTCCGCAGCGTGAACGAGGGCAGGGGATGGGCCAGCGGCAGCATCGTCGAGGGAGTCAGTGCCATGGATCGACCGTCGCTGGAGTGATTGTCGCGTCCATGGCTGCGGCGCGCCCGGGGCAGGATCCCCCCACTTGCGACCATCCCTTGGCCCGGCCCCCCCATCGCCCGGCACCGCCCCTGGTCGCGCTCGCCGCCCTGGTGGCGTTGGCCGCGGTGGCCGGCTGTGTCCCCGCCCACCACCGCCCCAGCTGGCGCCTCTTTCCCCTGCAGCGGCAGCAGCCCCACGACGGCCTGGCGGTGGTCAGCCAGCCCGACGGCTACGGGCTGCACATCTGGCTCGAGACCGACACCCGCCGCAAGGGTGTCTGCAGCCCGCGCTGGTTGCCGGATCCAGCGAGGCTGTTCAACGGCAATGGCAGTCACCCCTTCAGCTCGGGCCTGGCCAGCCGCGAGGAGTTCTTTGCCGCCGTGGCCCGCCGCGACGTGCGCCAGGCCCTGCGCAGGGAACTGGAGGCGCTCTGCCAGAGCCGGGCTCCGCGCAGCACCTGGGAGTGGGTTGCGCCGCCCCTGAATCCATCTCAGGTGAAGGTGGAGAAGCTGCCGATGCTGGAGGAGGAGGACCTGCTCACCGATCCCGAGACGATCCGAGAGCAGGAGCAGGACCCCGGGCAGGAGGACCCCACAGAGCCGGAGGCGGACGCCGGAAACCCCTGAACTCAGGGCTTAGAGCAGGGCAAGGCTGCCGGCGTAACCCTTCGGCAGGTGCAGATCGTGCAGCTCAAGGCCTGGTGGTGGAGGGGATCCGGCGGCGGCCAGGCCGTGTCCCGTGGCCTTCAGCACCGCCTCCAGCCGGCACCACTGCTGCAGAAAGCCGCCTGGCTGCTCCTCGGGGGGAAGCGCCAGCAGGGCTTCACAGCCACCGCTGGGCAGATGGCGTCGGGCGATCGCCTCCCAGTTGGGGACGGGCCGCTGCCGCTCCACATCCACCCCCACGGGCCGCTGTGGGTGCAGCGCCAGCAGCACCAGGGCACCCGAGTGGGCCAGGTTGAACTGCGTGGCGCCCTGGTTGCCCCGCTCGTCCAGGGCGGGCTTGCCCTGGGGGCCCAGGCAAAAGCGCAGCCGCGCGGGCTCCAGCCCCAGGGCTTCTCCCAGCCGCTGCCGCAGCAGACCCCGTCCCAGCAGGAAACGGTCCCGGTCCCCTGGCTGACGCCAGCTGCGCAGCCGCTGGCGCTCCTCGCTGGAGAGCAGCGCCAGCAGCTCCGTGCGCCGTGAGGGGGTGAGCCATCCCAGTCCCGCCACCCACACCGTGGCCGGCAGCCGGGGATCCTCCAGTTGGCGTGGCGCAGCCTGCACCGGGTCGCTGGGATCCATCAGCGCGGTCAAGGCGTGGGGTGATCGGGCCGCAGCCGGGGCCCGGCCGATCGCCAGTAGCGGCTGAAGCGGCGCAGATCCACCGGCTCCGGCAGGTCCACGAAGGGCTCGGGCTCCAGCACATTCAGGGGCAGGGTGGCGGCCACCGTGGCGGCGATGGCACCCAGCTGCGGGTCCACCCAGGCGCTGGTCACCACCCCATCGGCCCGGTGCCTGGCGGCGAAGGCCAACACCTGCTCGGCTCCGTCGCCCCGGCGGATCGTGACCGGCAGCTCCAGCAGACACTCGTAGAGGAACACGATCCGCTTGAGGCTGATCGGCCCGGCGGCGCCCCCCAGCAGGTCATCGTCGAACACGAACAGCGCCGGCCGGTCCGGGTGGGCCAGCAGGGCGGGATTGGCGGGCCCCAGGGCCTCGGCGTGGATCCACAGCACCGGGCGTTCCATGCTCAGGTTGTCTCTCCGCTGGCCGGCCCAGCGAACAGCCGGGTCTGCAGCTCCTCGTAGCTGGCCTCAAACGGGCAGCCCGCCGCGGCCGGGCAGCCCGGACAATGGCGCCCGGCGCCGAAGCGCTCCAGGTTGGCGCGGTTGAACAGGTAGGGCTTGCTGCTGAAGCTGCTGGCCACCCACTGCCAGCTCAGGTTGTTGCTGGCGGGATCACCGTCGAGCAGGTGGCGCAGGAACCAGCGGGCCCCAGCCTGCCAGCGCACCCGGCGCCAGTGCACCACGTAGGCGGCCAGCCACATCCGGACGTGGTTGTGCAGCCAGCCGGTGTCGATCAGCTGGCGCGCGAAGGCGTCGATGCAGGCCAGGCCGCTGCGGCCCTTGCGGATGTCGTCCGGCAGGTCTCGGGCGTAGGCCTCCTCCGGGTGGCCGGTCTTGAGGGGCTCCAGGTTGTCCCAGATGCGATCCCCCAGCCGGCGCCGGAGCCGCTGCCAGTAGTCGCGCCAGGCCAGCTCCTGCAGCAGCTTCTCGCTCACCGGCCCTGGCCCCCTGGTCATTCGTCGCTGCACCGTGTCGCGCACCTGCGCCAGGGTCACCACCCCGTGGCGGATGTAGGGGGAGAGACCGCTCACGGCTCCGTCCAGGTGGTTGCGGCTGGCGGCGTAGCGCACAGGATCCATGGCCTCCAGGGCTGCCCGGGCCGGCTGGGAGCCCCCACGGATCGGGCTGGCGCCGCCTTCGGCCCAGGGAAAGCGTGCCGCCAGCTCTCGCACCAGGGCGTCGCGGTCGCTGAAGGTGCGCGGCAGATCGCCACTGCCGGGCTGCAGGGGCGGCGTGGATTCTGAAACGGGAGCGCTGGGCGTCATCAGTGGCTGTGGGGCGCGGCCTGGTGCCGCCGGATGCGGTGGAGGAGAATCCCCCCACTGTCCTCGGCCGGCACTCGGCACCTCTCCCATGCTCCTCGATCTGCGCGGCAAGAAGGCCCTCGTCACGGGCATCGCCAACAACCGCTCGATCGCCTGGGGCATCGCCCAGCAGCTGGCGGCGGCCGGCTGCGAGCTGGGGGTCACCTACCTGCCGGATGAGAAGGGTCGCTTCGAGGCCAAGGTGCGCGAGCTCACCGCGCCCCTGAACCCCAGCCTGTTCGAGCCGCTCAACGTGCAGGACCCGGCCCAGATCGAAGCGGTGTTCGAGCAGGTGAAGCAGCAGTGGGGCTCGATCGATGTGCTCGTGCACTGCCTCGCCTTCGCCGGCAAGGATGAACTGATCGGCAACTACTCCGACATCAGCCCCGAGGGTTTCGCCCGGGCTCTGGAGGTGAGTGCCTACTCCCTGGCCCCCCTCTGCCGTCACGCCAAGCCCCTGTTCAGCGAGGGGGCCAGCGTGATCACCCTCAGCTACCTGGGCGCCGAGCGGGCGATCCCCAACTACAACGTGATGGGCGTGGCCAAGGCGGCCCTGGAGGCCTCGGTGCGCTACCTGGCCGCCGAGCTGGGCCCCCACAATCAGGTGCGGGTGAATGCCATCAGCGCCGGGCCGATCCGCACCCTGGCAAGCTCCGCCATCGGCGGCATCCTCGAGATGATCCACAACGTGGAGGAGAAGGCTCCGCTCAAGCGCACCGTCACGCAAGACGAGGTGGGCGCCACCGCCGCCTTCCTGGCCAGCCCGCTGGCGTCAGGCATCACCGGCCAGGTGATCTACGTGGATGCCGGCTACTGCATCACGGGGATGTGATCAGGGCCTCCAAGTGCATCGGCATCACCGCCCCCATCCAGTCGATCGTGGTGGTGTGCAGGTTGTAGAAAGCTGCTTCCACGCTGAGGCGGCCGGCCCGCATCAGGTCGGTGAGCAGCACGCTGGAATCCACCAGGTTGCGGGCGGCATTGAGGGTGTGGTGGCGGGAGGCCTGATCCAGGTCTTGGTGGCCGCCGAGATTGATCAGCTCCATGCGCAGCTGACCCACCAGCTGGGCCAGGCTTGGGGTGAGCGTCAGCGCAGGGTTCAGGGCCGCCTCCACGGCGCCGCAGCGCTCATGGCCGAGCACCACGATCACGGGTACGCCCAGATGGGCCACGGCGTATTCCAGCGAGGCGATCGCCGCTGTGGTGGAGAGGGTGCCGGCGTTGCGCACCACGAACAGATCGCCGAAGCCCGTGTCGAACAGCAGCTCCACCGGCACCCGGGAATCGGCGCAGCCCAGCACCGCCGCGGTGGGATGCTGCCCCGTCTCCACCTCGAGCATGCGTTCGCGGCTGCTGTGGGGATGGAGCGACTCCCCGTCCAGGAAGCGCCGATGGCCGGCGCGCAGCTCGGAGAGCACCGCCTGGGGAGAGTCGTTCACGCGGCGGGCGATCGGAGCCACTGATTGTGACCCGATACCGACGTCCGACTTCGGCATGATTGGTACAGTCCCGCGCCAACGCCCCGTGTCCTCTCCCCTGGACCTCGATCACGGCGGCCCCGGCGGCCGCAGCGGCAGCATCCACCGCGTCACCGGTGAAACCGACGTGCGGGTGCGGCTGGGTCTCGATGGCCGCGGCCGCTGCCGGGTCAGCACCGGTGTGCCCTTCCTCGATCACATGCTCCATCAGCTCGCCAGCCACGGCCTGCTGGATCTCGAGATCAGCGCCGAGGGCGACACCCACATCGACGACCACCACACCAACGAGGACGTGGGCATCGCCGTGGGTCAGGCCCTGGCCCAGGCCCTGGGCAGCCGCAAGGGCATCCATCGCTTCGGGCACTTCACCGCGCCCCTTGATGAGGCGCTGGTGCAGGTGGTGCTGGATTGCTCCGGCCGCCCCCACCTCAGCTACGGCCTGGTGATCCCGGGCCAGCGCATCGGCACCTACGACACCGAGCTGGTGCGCGAATTCTTCGTGGCGGTGGTGAACAACTCGGGCCTCACCCTGCACATCCGCCAGCTCGACGGCCTCAACTCCCACCACATCGTGGAGGCCTGCTTCAAGGCCTTCGCCCGGGCCCTGCGCCAGGCCGTGGAGATCGATCCGCGCCGCGCCGGCGAGGTGCCCAGCAGCAAGGGCGTACTGGAGCGGGCCGGCGCCCTTGGTTGAAGTCTGGGTGGCTGCGGGCGGCGAATCGCGTCGTCACACTCCGTTACGTGATGATGGAGGCATTCCCGCGTGAGTGATCGATGACCATCGCCCCCAGTCGACCCGAGCCCGGCAACCCCGCGGCCGCTGGCTCCACGCCGGCCCAGGCCCCCGGCTACGACCGCGGCGACTGGGCCAGCGCCTTCCGCAATGTGGGCACGGAACTCACGGCCGTTCCCCTCACCGCCAGCAGCGGCACCATCCCGAGCGAGCTGAGCGGCAGCCTGTACCGCAATGGGCCCGGCCGGCTGGAGCGTGGCGGCCGCTGGGTGCACCATCCCTTTGATGGCGACGGCATGATCACCGCCGTGCGCTTTGCGGGCGGAGAGGCTCATCTCTCCAACCGCTTCGTGCGGACCGAGGGCTGGCTGGCGGAGGAGGAGGCCGGCAAGGTGCTCTACAGGGGCGTGTTCGGCAGCCAGAAGCCTGGGGGGCCATTGGCCAACGCCTTCGACCTGCGCCTGAAGAACATCGCCAACACCCACGTGGTGCGGCTGGGAGAGAAACTGCTGGCCCTCTGGGAGGCCAGCTCCCCCCACAGCCTCGATCCCACCACTCTCGAAACGGAGGGGGTCGAGCTCCTCGGGGGCGTGCTGGCCGATGGTGAGGCCTTCAGTGCCCATCCCCGCTTCGATCCCGGCCACCACGGCCAGCAGCGCATGGTCACCTTCGGGGTCAAGGCCGGCCCGCGCAGCACCATCCGCCTGATGGAGTTCGGCGCCGACCCCGATGCGGCTGCAGGGGACCTGGTGGCGGATCAGAAGCGCAGCTTCAACGGTTTCGCCTTCCTGCATGACTTCGCCATCACCCCGAACTGGGCGGTGTTCCTGCAGAACGCCATGAGCTTCAACCCGCTGGGGTTCGTGCTCGGCTGGAAGGGGGCTGCCCAGTGCCTGAGTTCAAAGCCTGGCGAGAGCGGCCAGTTCTGGCTGATCCCTCGCTCGGGCGAGGGGGAGCCTCTGCAGGTGCGTGCCCCCGAAGGCTTCGTATTCCACCACCTCAATGCCTTCGAGGATCCCGGCGCCGGCGTGGCCGGCCAGTTGGTGGTGGATTCGATTTTCTACGACGATTTCCCCTCGATCGGTCCTGACGTTGATTTCCGCGCCGTCGATTTCGACACCCTGCCCATCGGCCAGCTCAAGCGTTGCCGCATCGACCTGGCCAGCGGTGAGGTGAGCACGGAGCTGCTGGAGGAACGCTGCTGTGAATTCGCCATGGTCAACCCCCGGCGGGTGGGCCTGGAGGCCCGCTACGCCTGGATGGCTGTCACCGAGCAGGAGCGGGGCAATGCCCCCCTGCAGGCGATCGAGAAGCTCGATCTGATCAGCGGGGAGCGCCGGATCTGGAGCGCCGCTCCCCGGGGCTTCGTGAGCGAACCCGTGATGGTGCCGCGCCCCCGGCCCGAGGCCGCGAGCGAGCAACCCGCCGAAGACGATGGCTGGATCCTCTGTGTGGTCTGGAACGGGGCGCGGTGCGCCAGCGACCTGGTGATCCTCAACGCTGCTGACCTCTCCGAGCAGGCGTTGCTGCCCATGCCCCTCGCCCTGCCCCACGGCCTGCACGGCAGCTGGACGGCCGCCTGATGAGACTGTTTTCCGGATTGAACAAGCTGCTGACGCTGCTGGGAGCACAGCTTTTGCTCTGGGTGTTCCTGCTGGGCCACCCCGGCACCGCTCAGGCCTCCCTGCTGCATTTCAGCGGCGTGCCTCCCGCGGATCTGGGCCTGCGCGACGGACTGCTGCGGCCCTGCGCCAGCCCCGCCCACTGCGCCCGCCAGGACTGGCCGCTGGCCGATCCAAAAGCTGCCCTTCAGCAGCTGGCGCTGGAGCTGGAGGCCATTCCGGGGATGGAGATCGAAGCCAGCTCTGGCTCCCCCGAGCTCAGCTACCTCCATGCCACCGCCGAGAGTCAGCTGTTCGGCTTTGTCGATGATCTGGAACTGGCCGTGGATCCCTCCGGGTCCAGCCTCCAGGCCCGCTCGGAATCCCGCCTGGGCGATTCCGACCTGGGCGTCAATGCCCGCCGGCTGGATCAACTGCGCTCCAGCCTCAATCCTGGCTGAGCTCAGAACATCGGTGCCGCCTGATGGGGGGGCGGCTGGCTACTCGGGCGGCGGCTGCGGCGCCACAGGTGCTGTTCCCGCACCTGCCGATCCCGCGGGCTGTGGGGGTACGGGTGTGGGTGGATCAGGGGGGGTGGCTTGCTGTGGGGGCAGTGGCAACACACCTTCGGGGGGTTCGGGATTGGGCGCGGTTTCCGGTCCCACCACTTCCACCGCCGAGCGCTCCACCACCAGGCGAAAGCGCAGATCCTGGCGTTCGTTGATCAGTTTCTGCACTTCCGCCACCTGCTTCGGGCTGGGCACATCCGGCCGGCTGGCCCGCACCACCACCCGGATCAGGGGCGGATTCTGGTCCCAGTCGATGGTCATCCCATCGAGCTGGGCCTCCTGGCCCAGGGTCACGGTCTCGCGGACCAGCAGGTTCTGGATCGTGTCCTGCAACTGGCGTTGCAGGGTCTGTTGCCGGCCCCGTTGGACCAGATCGAGAAAGCTGCTGGTCAGGGGAACCACCAGCACCGCCGTCAGGGAGAGGCTGATCAGGCTGAGCCGGCTGCGGCGTATGTGGTGCCGCAGCCCCGGCCCGGATTTGGCCAGCACCACCAGGCAACCGCTCAGGATGCCCAGCAGGTTGGTGAGGTAGAGCAGGCCGGCTCCCAGGGCCAGGCTCCACTGGTTGGCGGAGAGCAGAAGACCCATCACGCACACCGGCGGCACCAGGGCCACGGCAATGGCCGTTCCGGCGAGCGACGAGACCGCCTCGCTGCGCAGCTTGGCGTAGGCAGCGATCCCACCGGCCACCAGGGCGATGCCCAGGTCAAGCAGATTGGGGCTGGTGCGCGAGAGCACCTCGTTGCCGAAATCCGGCAGGCCAGCGAGTTTGCCCAGCAACAACGACAGGCTGACTGTGATCAGCGCCCCCACGAACAGGGTCACCAGCCCCTGCGCCACCATCGGCAGACGCCCCCGCAGGATGCCGAAGGAGGTGGCCCGCAGCGGCGTGATCCAGGGGGCGATGATCATGGCCCCGATCACCACGGCGGCACTGTTGGCCAGCAGGCCGAGGCTGGAGATCAGGGCGGAGCCGAGGGTGAGCACGATGAACACCTGATCCAACCGGGCGTCCTCGCGGAACTCCATCAGCAGGCGTCGCATGCGCTGACGCGGCACGGCACGCGCCTCCCTCGGCACGGAGGGCCTGGTCAGAAGCCAGCGCTCTGGTGTCATGAGCCCCAGGTTCGGCGGCACGGAGCGATCAGTCCCGGTTGGGAATGGGGCGGTGCGATGGCGACGAGCCGATCAGGGGCGGCAACTGTAAGCGCTATTTCGGCTCAGCACTGTTGCTTCTTGCCCCGGGGAGCCGCGCCGGCCTGAGCAGGGGCGAGGCTGGAGACCTTCACCGCATCGGCGTCCCGTGCAAGTGGTGCTGCCCCAGCTGATCGTGGCCCTGCTGGGCCTGTTGCTGATCGTCCTGGCCGTGCGGCTGGCCCAGCACGTCATCACCCGCAACCTCAGGGATTCGGACAGCCGCTACTACGGCCGCAAGCTGATCACCTTCGGGGGCTATCTGGCGGGGATCCTGCTGGTGTCGATCGTCTACCGCGATCGCCTTGTGGGCTTGACCGTGGCGATCGGCGTGGCCAGCGCCGGCATCGCCTTCGCGCTCCAGGAGGTGATCGGCAGCATTGCCGGCTGGATCGCCATATCCTTCGGTGGCTTCTACAAGCCAGGCGATCGTGTCCAGCTCGGCGGAATCAAGGGTGATGTGATCGACATCGGCATTCTCAGGACAACCATGATGGAGCTGGGTGAATGGGTGGATTCCGATCTCTACAGCGGCCGGGTGGTGCGGATCGCCAACAGCTTCGTGTTCAAGGAGCCTGTCTTCAACTACTCCGGCGACTTTCCCTTCCTCTGGGACGAAATCAAGGTGCCGGTCAAGCACGGCAGCGATCATCACCAGGCCCGAGCGATTCTCGAGAAGGTGGTGAATGATCTCTACACCGATGAGTTGATGTTGGCCTCAAGCCAGGCCTGGAACCAGCTGATCCGGCGCTATCTGATTGAACCCGCCAGCCTCGAGCCGGCCATCAGCCTGGTGGTGACTGACAACTGGCTGGCCTACACGGTGCGCTACATCGTGGATTGCAAGCGCCGGCGCCTCACCAAGGACCTGCTTTACACCGCCATCCTGGATGCGTTTCAGGCCAGTGGCGGCCGGGTCAGCATCGCCTCCACCACGGTGCAGCTGGTGGAGGCGCCCCCGCTGGAGGTTCGGCTCCGTGACGGGCGTGAGGCGTCAGGGCGCTGAGAGGCGTTCCCGGATTCATGGGGCTGCCATGATTCTTGGCTTTATGGGCACGATGGCCATGGGGCGTGCCAGGACCCGTCACCGGGTGTTGACCCTGCTGCTGGGTGTGCTGCTGGGCCTTGGTTTCGTCTTCACGCCGGCGATCGCCTCGCCAGCCCAGCTCCCCACGCCGGAGAGCGTTCCGCAGTACTGCGCCAATCCCTCGGCGTGGATCCGTCTGGACGGCAAGAACGTGCTGGAGATTCGCTCGGCCCCGGGTGCCCAGCAGCTCTCGGCCTTCGCCGCCCGCGGCAGCAGGACCCTGGCGCAATGGACCTCCGACTTCACTGTTCAGCCCGAGCAGATCGTGTTGAAGGAGGAACCTCCTTACACGCTGATCGGCGTCAAGCGTGGATCCACCTTCGCCGCCTCGATGGCGGTGGATGATCGCGGCAGTGCCTGCTTCGGGCTCAAGCGCCAGGAGCTGGCGACGCGCTATCGCGACAGCCTTCGCCGGGCGCTGAGCGACTACCGCCGGAGCCACACCCAGGACTCCTGGTTGCGGGGCACGGCCTTGGCCCTGCTGGTGCTTGGGGTCTACGTGCTCTGGTTGCACCTGCAGACGCTGTTGCGTGGGCGCATCCAGGGCTGGATCGACGAGCAGGAATCGGGGTTGTTCCTGCGTGTGCAACGACGCATTGGCCAGCTGCTGGATCCAGCTCAGATCCGCTCGGTGCTGCAGGCGCTGCTGCGGCTGATCCACTGGGGGCTGTTGCTGCTGGTCAGCTACCTGCTGATCCCACTGTTGCTGGGATTCTTCCCGCCCACTCAGGGAATCGCCGAAGGGTTGCGCGGCCAGATTCTGGAGCTGGTGGGAAACCTGCTGGCCGGGGTCCTGGCCACCATCCCGAATCTGTTCTCGATCCTGGTGATCATCGTGATCGCCACGGGGGTCGGACGGTGCAGCAACGCCTGGTTCAAGGCCCTCGATCGCGGGCGGGTCCGTATTCCTGGGTTCTACCAGGAGTGGGCCATGCCCACGGCGCGACTGGCCACGATCCTGATCGTCCTGGCCAGTGTGGTGCTGGCCTACCCCTACATTCCGGGCTCCAGCAGCAAGGCCTTCCAGGGGGCCGGCCTGCTGCTGGGTGCACTGGCGGCTCTCGGCTCCAGTGCCATCGCCACCAACATCATCAGCGGGCTGATGCTGATCTACACCCGGGCCTTTCGCAAGGGAGATCGGGTGGAGATCAACGGCACCATCGGTGTGGTGCAGGACCGAGCCCTGCTGGTGACTCTGATCAAGACACCCCGCAACGAACTCGTGAGCATTCCCAATGCCACGGTGATCTCGGCCTCCATTCTCAATTTCAGCTTCTCCCGCCGGGAGATCTCCAGGCCCGTGGCCATTGCCACCACCGTCACCATCGGCTACGACGTGCCCTGGCGTCGGGTTCATGAGCTGATGCTCGCCGCCGCCGACAGCGTCGAGGGCATCACCGACGAGGTCAGTCCCTCTGTGCTCCAGACCTCCCTCAACGATTTCCACATCAGTTATGAGCTGAATGCTTTCGTCAGGGATGTGGACAGCTATCGCCAGACCCTCTCGGATCTATTGGCGGCCCTGCAGGATCAGTTCGCAGCGGCGCAGGTGGAGATTCTCTCGCCGGGATATCACGCGATCCGCAGTGGTCGGGCCAGCACGCTGCCGCCCACCTACGGCACTCCCTGATCCGGTGGCGCGACCGGGGATTCACCGGCGCGGCCGGCCAGCAGGGCCTGGAGCCCCGCACTGAGCTCAGGCGGCAGGGCAAGTTGCAGACTCTCGCCGCCCAGATGCAGATCCCGCTGGGGGAAGGGGATCGTGATCTCTCGGCGGCGGAGAAGGGCTTCGATCCGGTAGTTGAGATCGCTGATGATCTCGTACTGGCGCATGGGTTGGTTGATCCAGACCAGCAGGGAGAAGTCGAGGGAGCTGTCGCCGAAACCGGTGAAGAACACACTTGGTTTGGGCTCCTGGAGAATGCCGGAATAGCCTTTGCACGCTTCCACCAGGGCATTACGCACCGCGTTGCAGTCTGAGCCGTAGGCCACCCCCACGGGCAGGATCAGGCGGGAGGTGGGACTGCCATGGCTCCAGTTCACCACCTGGGATTCAAGGAATTCCGAGTTCGGCACGATGATCGAGATCCGATCCAGGGTCACCACCTCGGTGCTGCGCAGGCTGATCTTCTGAACGGTGCCCTGAAGCTCGCCGATCTCCACGAAATCACCCACCTGAATCGGCCGTTCGAAGATGATGATCAGGCCACTGATGAAATTCTTGGTGATTCCCTGCAGTCCAAGGCCCAGGGCCACGCCGAACACACTGGCGAACAGGGCCAGGGAGCTCAGGTTGAGCCCCCAGAGCTGAAGCAGCACCAGCGAGCCGACGAACAGCAGGGCGTACTGCAGCACGAAGGCGATCGCTTCCTGGTTGCCCTTGCCGATCCCGGTGTACTGAAGAATGCGGGTGCGCAGCATCCGTCGCAGCATTCCCAGCCCATTGGCCAGGGCCAGGAACAGGGTGATCAGCACGATCACATCCAGCACCGAATAGCTGCGCTCCCCCAGGGGCAGGAAGGGGGAGGCGAGGCTGTCGGAGAGGGCGCCACGCAGCCGTTGCAAGCCCATCCGACTGATCGGAAACAGGTCGGCCACGGTTCCGGCCACGCTGATCCAGAGCGCTGCCTGCAGCACTCGCAGCAGTCCCCTGAGCAGGAGGCCCGTGCCCCCGGGGTTCTCCTTCTTGTTGCCGTCGGGGCCAGGTTGCGGCCAGGCCTGCGTAAAGGCCCGCCGGAAGAAGGTCCCCAGCAGGCGCTGCAGCAGGAAGGCCCCCAGCAGCAGCAGCAGCGAGCGCAACAGCATGCTGCGGATGTAGGTGGGCTTGCGCTGGAGCCGCGCTTGCTCGAGGGCCTCCTCCAGGCGACGGCGCCAGGCTTCCGCCTGCTCCTCCAGGCTCACCCCCTCCGGAGCGTCCAGGCGGGTCACCGTCAGCAGGGAGGTGCCGTTGAGGGTGATCACCGGCAGCTCGTTGCGTTCCACCACCTCAATCACGGCCGCCCTGGGGGTCTCGGCGGCGCGCTGGAGCAGCCCATTGGCCGCGTCGACCCGTTGCTCGGCGCTGAAGTCCTTCGACGTGCGCACCTGAAACAGGCCGTTGCCGTCCACCTCCACCTGAGCGGAGGGAATCTCGGGCGCCTCCAGGGATGGGGCCGCGGCGGGCAGGGCCACCAGCAAGGCCACGATCAGAAGAGCGCGCCAGAACCACCCCCGCCGATCAGGCCGGGCGTGGCTGAGCTGGCCCGCTGGCTTCGGGGTCATGGGCCGATGTCCTCCCCAGGTCCTGGCAACCTACCGAGGTCTGAACGCTGCACCTGCACCTCCGGGTTGCCGACCGGCCAAGGGTTGGCCCCCGGCTCCAGCCTCTCGGCGAGGTAGTGCTCCACCGCCCGCTCGATGTTGCGGTGCATCCGCTCCTTCCCCAGGCGCTCGCCCAGCTCCGAGCGGCGGATCACCTCCAGCACCGTGGGGTTCAGCCCCGCCAGCCACAGGGAGATCCCCTCCCGCTCCAGACGCCGCTCCGCCTCGATGATCTTTTTCAGGGCGGAGTACTCGATGTCGATCACAGCGCTGCCATCGAGCACCACCACCCTCGGGTGGTGCCGATCCACCTCGGCGCGCATCCTCAGGAGCACGCCATGGGCGTTCGCGAAGAACAGGCGCCCCTCGGCCCGGAGCAGCAGCAGCCCCGGCCAGGTTTCATCGTGGGAATGCCGGGAGGACAGCGGCCGGAACACATCGGTGCCACGCTTGCGGCCGATGGCATACACCGGAGGGTTCACCTCCTGCTGCACCAGCGCCAGCAGGGAGAGGATCACCGCCACGAGGATGCCCTGGAGGGTTCCCAGGAACACCACCCCCAGGAAGGCCACCAGCGCCCAGCGGAATTCGATGTCGCGGACACGGCGGATGGCCAGAAACTCGCCCGGGGCGATCAATTCGAACGAATAGACGATCACCACCACCGCCAGGGCCGCCAGGGGCATCAGCGCGATCAAGGGGGCGAGCAGCAGCAGCGTGGCCAGTGCGGCTCCTGCCGTGACCAGCTCCGCCATCTGACTGTGGGCACCGGCCTGGCGGTTCACCGCCGTCTGGGTGGTGCCGCCGCCTGCCGCCATCGCCCCGAAGAAGCCGCCGCCGATGTTGGCCAGCCCGAGAGCCAGAAGCTCCCGGTCGGGTTGCGGAGAAGGTTCATCGCTGGCGCGGAAGGCCCGCGCGGCGGCGATGCTTTCAGTGAAACTCATCATGGCGATGCCGGCCGCCCCTGGCCAGAGACCACCGAGCAGATCCAGTCGGGGCAAACTCAGGGCAGGCAGCCCCCTGGGCACGGCGCCCACCAGCTCCACGCCGAAGCGATCGAGGCCCAGCAGGGCACAACCGGCGATCGCCACGGCCACCACCACCAGCGGCGCCGGCACCGACGGCAGCCCACGTTTCAGGCCGAAGAGCAGGCCGAACAGAGCCGCCGAGAGCAGCACCGTGGCCAGCGATGCCTTGGGGATCCCAACCAGCAGCGCAGCGAGGTCGCGAAAGAAGCCTTCCTTCTCCCCATGCAGCCCCAGCAGCTTGGGCAGCTGATCCACCACGATCACCAGACCGATGCCGGACTTGAAGCCCACCAGCACCGATTCGGAGATGAAGTTGGCGATGAAACCGAGCCGCAGCAGAGCCGCGCCGCAGAGCATGGCGCCCACCAGCAGGGCCAGGGTGGTGCTGGCCGCCACCAGGGCGCTGGGATCATCCAACGGCGAGAGCCGGTTCAGCTCGCTGCCCACCAGGATCGCCAGGGTGGTGGTGGTGCTCACGCTCAGGGGTCTGGAGCTGCCCAGCAGGGCGTACACCGCCATCGGCACCAGGGCTGTGTACAGACCCACCTGCACAGGGAGGCCGGCAATGGTGGCGTAGGCCATCGCCTTGGGCAGCACCACCGCGGCGGCGGTCAGTCCGGCCGCCAGATCCTCCTGCCCCAGTCCTCGCCGGTCGCCGCTGGGCAGAAGAGAGGCAGGAAACCGGGCCATGGAACTGGAGAAGTCGGACGATCGATCTGTGGTCAAAGGCAACGGCTTGCTGCCCGCTTTCAGTTCTGTTGTCAGGATGACAACAAAGCCCCTCACTGACTTGGAGTTCTTCAGCCATGCAACTCCACGTTCCATCTCCAGGACCCTTTGTTCCCCTTGCCCTGGCCGCGGCCACGCTCCTGAGCTGGGCGGCAATTCCGGCACCGGCTCGCTCGGAGCTGCTCTACAAACTCGAGACGGAGTGCAGCCTGAAGCGTGGGCCGGCCCAGCCCTGCAGCGTGGAGGCCACCAATGAAGAGGGAGCCACCCTCTACCGCCACACGATCGGCGAGAAGGAGGAGCTCATCAAAATCACCAGCACCCCCACCCGCATGAGCCTCTGGGATCCAGCGAGCAAGGCGTGGACCTATCTGAGCTCGGCGGGTGCCTTGTTCTCGACCAACACCATCTGCTTCAACGGCCGAGATCTCTGCGTCGTCAATGCCAATTATCTCAACAGCGTTGTGGAGGAACGGCCCGAGGCCACCGAGGGGAGAGATCTGATTCGGGTCAAATTCGGAGCGGATGGCCGGGTCGACCTCAGCTGCTACGACGAGGCCTGTGAGGAGGTGAACTGATGAAACGGCCCCTCTCAGTTTTCGGTGTGCTGCTGGCCGCGGTGATGGCCCTGCCGGCCACCCCCTCCCACGGGGCTTTGGAGTCAGTCCCCCCGGCCCTCGACACCAGCGAGCAGCTGGCCCAGAGGGGCGGCGGCAGGCGCTCCGGCGGGAGCCGGAGTCGTGGGGGAAGCCGGAGTCGCGGAGGGAGCCGCGGATCCTCGTCGAGGGGCAGAAGTGGCTTCAGGAATTCAGGCTCCAGCCTCAACCGCGGCTCGAGAAAACCGCGAAGCGGCTGGAGCAACACGTCGAGGCAGAGGGGTGGACCTTCGCTGAATCGCTCCTACCGGAGCGGGAGTGGCAACATCAACCGCAATGTGAATCGGAATCGGAATCGAGCGGTCAACCGGAATGTCAACCGGAATGTCAACCGCAATGTGAATCGAAATGTGAATCGAAATCGAACGGTCAATCGAAATTTCGATCGCCGTGTCGGCAGCCGGGGCTACAACTACAACCGGGCGAACAACAACTGGCGCCGCTACAACAGTGGTTACCGCTACCGGGGGGGGCTGGGCGCGGCCCGGCTGGGGCTACGCCCGTCCCTGGAACCACGGCTGGTATGGAGGTTGGTCGCGGCCCAACTGGGGTTGGTGGGGGGCGAGTGCAGCGGTCTGGGGCGTCACCACGCTGGCGACGGCCGCCATCATCAATTCGTCCGTCGATAACGCCGTGACCACCAAGACGGAGTACAGTACATCGTGGTGCCGAACACCGACTACCAGCTGTACTACGGATCAGTCCAACCCACCAACGACGATTCAGTGACCTTCCTGGTCAAAGCCGGTGATGGCGACTACCAGATCACGGCTGACTGCAAGGCCGGCACCCTCAACGGCCAGCAACCCGGCAATGCCTCCGAGGCCGAGCTGCTGAACGCCGTCTGTCAGGTGGCCTTCGGTTCGGTCTGATCGCCCGGAGCCTGCCTTGAAGCGCTGCACCCCTTGGCGTCTGGTTGTTGACCTGCTTGATGGTCAATAATGATCACGCGACTTCGGTGATCTCCCGCTCTTGCCATTTCAGAAACAGGGTGGAGACGATCACGGTGATCAACACATAAGAGAGGATGCCGGGAATCAGCTCAGGCATCCCTGGTTGATAGGTCAGGGCCAGTTGAGCCGCCAGGCCCGTGTTGCGCATCCCCGTCACCAGCGCCACCGTTCGACGCTCCAGCGGATCCCGTCCGGCCAGGCCATAGCCGACCGCCACGCTGAGCGCGCTGAGGCCGGCCATCGCGGCCAGGGCCAGCAGGTTCTGCTGGAGGAAGGGCACCAGCTGCCTGCCGCTCATCACCAGCAGCGCCACCAGCATCAGCAGCAGCAGCAGGGTGGCCAGGGCACCGAGAGCACGGCTGCAACGCTGGGCCAGCTGCGGCTGCCACTGCCCCAGAAGCACGCCGGCGATCACGGGCAGCACCTGCACCTGCAGCACCTGCATCGCCACCTGGGCCGGGTGGATCTCCCACCCGTCGATCTCCCACCCGTTAAGGGCGACGCTGGCCTTGAACACGACCGCCATCAGGGGAATGGTGAGGATGGCCAGCAGCGCCGCCGCGATCTGCAGCCGCGCCGCGAGCTCAGCGGTGCCGCCACTGCCGCGCACCCGGAACAGGATGAGCGGGGCGCTGGGACACACCAGCATCAGGGCCATGGCTGCCCAGGCAGGCCGTGTCAGCACCCCTTGCAAGGGCAGCAACACCAGCAGCAGCCCGGCCAGGGGCACCAGCAGGCAGGTGCCGAGCACCACGCGCCAGAGAAAGCCGGGGCGATCCCTCAGCAGCACGAACGGGTAGTCCTTCAGCCCCAGACCAAGGCTGAACATGAGCGTCACGATGGTGGCCGTGACCAGCAGCGCTGCAGACTGGGGCATGGGAGCTAGGTGACTGAGGTACCGGTCACCAGCAGGGCAAAGGCCGCTATGCCGATGATCGTGAGGGCAATGGCCGTGAAGACGGTGATCGAGCGCTGATCGACATAGACGAAGTCGTCGCGCCGAATCAGCTTGAGGGTGCGCAGATGCTGCCGGGTGGCTGCAGCCATGGCCAGAATTCCGATCAGAACGAAGCCAATCGCCACCAGACGCACGCTCATGCTGGCATGGTCACTGCCGTCGAAGCGGCTGCGGTTGATGGCGGCGATGATCTTGTCGAGACCGAAGCCGAAACTGATCAGTGACAGGCAGGTGCGGATCCAGGCCATCATCGTGCGCTCGGCGGCGGCCCGATTGCGCTCTTTAGCCAGTTCGTTGTTGAGATTTCCCATCAGTATGAGGTGGCTGTAGTGCCTGATGTCCGCTCACGTTCGGCATCCTTCAGCTTCTGCTCGGCTTCCACCTCGCGGCCGAGAAAGACGTTGAGAAAGGTTCGAATCACAGCCACCACCGCCAGCTTGATCAGATTCTCATTCGAAGGGGCCGTGGTGGTGGCGACGATGTCGGCCGCCAGCTGGAATTCCAGCGCCATCGACAGCCAGCTGCCGAACGTGAGCCGGGTGCTGTTGAAAGGTCGTCCCTGAGATTGGCCGTTGCGACGCAGGCGAAGACTCTGACGCAGGGTGACAAGGAACCCGATGGCCACACAGACAACGGAGACGCCTTCCAGCAGCAGCCGCAAACCCCCGGCGACCAGCTCGAGCAACTCCGTGAAGAGGACAGCAGGCACGGTTCAGCTCCTCACGATGCAACGAAAGCCCATGTGGCAGGTGGAGGTGTCGATGCCCTGGGCCATCCGGGCGGCAGGGCGGTAGCGGCGGCAGTAACTGGGGGCACACAGAAACGAACCGCCCTTCACCACCTTGCGCGGGATGGTGCCGTGCTGGGAGCTGGCGTCGATGCTCTCCTGCCGCGAGGCACCGCGGGGGTACTCGATCGTGCAGCAGCCCCCGGCCTGCTTGTGGGCCGCCACCATGGCGCCGTAGCCGGCGTACCAGTCGTCGGTCCACTCCCAGACATTGCCGATCATGTCGAGCAGGCCGTAGCCGTTGGGCGGAAAGCTGCCCACCGGCGAGGTGCGCTCCCAGCCATCGAGCAGGCTGTTGTGGTGCGGGAAGTCCCCCTGAAAGGTGTTGGCCATCGGCCGGCCGCCCGGATGGAGCTCCTCCCCCCAGGCGAACTCAGCCCCCTCCACTCCGCCCCGGGCGGCCCGCTCCCACTCGGCTTCGCTGGGCAGGGCCTTGCCGGCCCAGGCGGCGTAGGCCAGGGCATCCTCATGGGCCACATGCACCACGGGATGGTGGTCGCGGCTCTTGATCGAGCTGCCCGGGCCTTCCGGGTGGCGCCAGTTGGCCCCCTGCAGGTACTGCCACCAGCGGTAGGGGTCGCCGGTGCCGATCGGTCCGGGCGGAGGTACGAACACGATCGATGATGGAGCCAGCAGCTCCGGCAGGGCATCGGGATAGGCCGCCGGATCCGCCGGCCGCTCGGCCAGGGTCATGTGACCGGTGGCCTTCACGAACTTGCGGAACTGGGCGTTGGTCACCGGCGCGCGGTCGATCCAGAAGCCCTCCACTGCCACCCGGTGGGCCGGGGCCTCCTCGGGGTAGTGGTGGTCGGAGCCCATGGAAAAGTTGCCCCCCGGAACCCAGACCATGTCCCGGCTCGGCGGCCGGCCGGGGGGGCGGCTGCTTCGGCCGATCGGGGGAGGCAGGGCGGCGCCAGCTGGAGCCATCAGGGAAGACAGGCAACAACAAGATGTCGTTTCAGTGTGGTCCTGCTGGAGGCGAAAAGCTACGTCATCTCTGCCATCTGACACATGGGGCTGCAGCCTGATGCGTATCACGGCTGAACAAGACAAACCATTGGCTTGGCGCGTGCATGATGTGATAAGTGATGCCCTGGGGAAATAGGCATTCTCCCCGTGGCACGAGTCAGCAGCCGTGATCGGTGGCTTGGATCGGAAGGCCTCGGCCTGCCTTGCCCTGAACAAGGTTGTAGAGCGAACGATCGCCTGAAAGACCACTAGGATCCGTCGATGACTGACGTTCGCGGCTTCTACGAGCGCCACCCTTATCCGGCTCCTCCGAAGGACCTCCATCACCTTGAGTCGCTCTATCGCGACCCGATGAGGCGCAGAGTGATGTTTCACACGCTCTGGCCCAGCCTCACCTACCAGGCCGTCCGCATGATTCTTGTCGCCGGATGCGGCACCTCTCAGGCCGCAGCCATTGCCCTGAGGGAGCCGGAGGCCAGGGTAGTGGGAATAGACATCAGCGAAGCCAGCCTGTCCCATACCCAGAAACTTCAGAAGACGCATGGCATCGCCAACCTGGAACTGCATCGTCTGCCGATCGAGCGCGTTGGCGAACTGAATCAGAATTTTGATCAGATCATCTGCACCGGTGTGCTGCATCACTTGAGTGATCCCGAGCAAGGATTGAAGGCGCTGCGAGATGTTCTGAAGCCCCATGGGGCTATGCAGCTGATGGTCTATGCCTTTTACGGCCGATCAGGCCTCTACATGCTTCAGGACTACTGCCGGTTGCTGGGCATCGGCAGCTCCGATCAGGAACTCCAGCAGCTCAGCGAAACATTGCAGGCACTTCCTCCGCAGCATCCGCTCGCAAGCGTGATGAGCACCAGCAAGGACTTCCTGCATCCCGATGCCCTCGCCGACGCCCTTCTCCATCCCCAGGATCATGCCTACACCGTGCCGCAAGTGCAGGCGTGGCTTGATCGTTGTGGTGTTCGCTTCGGGCGCTGGGTGGATCAGGCTCCCTATCTGCCGCAGTGTGGGGCCCTGGCTGCCACGCCCCATGCCGCCCTCCTCGGTCGGCTCCCCGCTCCTGCCCAGCATGCCGCCGTGGAGCTGTGGCGAGGCACGATCACCAAGCACCATTTCACCGCCTATCGGCAGGATGGCGGCGCGGAGCTTCCCTGGGATCCCTTCGACAGCAAGCCTTCCTCGCGCCGACGCCACCACTGGCACCATCTCATCCCCATGCGGGTTCCTTGGACCGTCACGGTCCGCGAGCGGCTGCCGGCCGGTGCCGTTGCCGTGCTGATCAACCGTGCTCACACCTTCCCCGACCTGATTCTTCCTGTCGACAAGGATCAAGACAGGCTTCTCTCCGCCATCGACGGAGAACGCAATCTTGCTGAGATTGTGGGGAGTTGTGCAACTGCGATCAGCGAGAAGAGAGCCCTGAGCTTCTTCAAGAAGCTTTGGCAATATGACCAGGTTGTGTTTGATGCATCTCTTGTCTGATCGGTCATCGGAGCCCCCCGGGGCAAGGGGGGGGCTGGAGAGGCTGGCTTCAGGAACTGCCGAGGGTTGCCGTCATCTTCTCGATCGCATCGCTCACCGTGAAGCTGGCTGCCTTCTGGCGGGGCGGGAAGGCTTTAAGGGTCTCCAGGGCCTGAGCCACCCTTGCCTGAGCTGGAACCAGCAGGAAGACATGATCCATCAGCCAGTCATAGTAGGTGTTGGATGTAATGTCGGCCCGCTCGTAGGGATCAGTGAGCAGATTGAAGATCTTGGGGACCCGCAACTCCGTGAAGGGTTCGGCCCAGATCCGAAGCGTGCCGGCGCAGCGTTGCTCCATAAACACGAACTTCCAGTTGTCGTAGCGCAGGGCGGTGAGGTCACCGTCGTCGGAGAAGTAGAAGAAGTCGATCCGTGGGCTCTTGTCCGTCTTCCCGGTCCAGTAGTCGAGCATGTTGTAGCCATCCAGGTGCACCTTGAAGGTCTTGCTGCCCGCCTGGTAACCCTCGAGGCACTTCTGCTTGATCTCCGGTTCGCCGGCGGCCGCCAGGATGGTGGGCAGCCAGTCGAGATGGCTGACGATGCCGGTCAGCAGGGTGCCGGCTTCAATGTGGCCGGGCCATCGCACCAGGCACGGCACCCGGTAGGCCCCTTCCCAGTTGGAATTCTTCTCGTTGCGGAAGGGGGTCATGCCGGCATCGGGCCAGCTGTTCATGTGCGGGCCGTTGTCAGTGCTGTACATCACGATCGTGTCGTCGCTGATGCCCAGCTCATCGAGCAGGTCGAGCATCTGGCCGATGCAGTTGTCGTGATAGATCATCACGTCGTGATACTCCGACTGCCAACGCCCCGACTGGCCGATGTCCTGCGGCCTGGCATGGGTGCGGAAGTGCATGTGGGTGGTGTTGAACCACACGAAGAAGGGCTCGCCGGAGGCCACCGCATCCCTGATGAAGCGCTTGGCCTCCTTCATGAACTCATCATCGGCCGTCTCCATCCGCTTCCTGGTCAGCGGGCCGGTGTTCTCGATCCGCTGGGTGCCGTCGCCATTGGCCCAGCAGTGCAACACGCCGCGGGGACCGAAGTTCTTGCGTAAGTTGGGATAATCAGCTTCGGGGGGATAGTCGCGCAGCTCCGGCTCTTCTTCGGCATTGAGGTGATAGAGGTTGCCGAAGAATTCGTCGAAGCCGTGCATCGTGGGCAGGTATTCATCCCGATCCCCGAAGTGGTTCTTGCCGAACTGACCGGTGCGGTAGCCCTGGGGCTTGAGCAGCTCGGCGATGGTGGGATCCTCGTCCTGGTAGCCCACCTTGGCGCCGGGCAGACCCACCTTGCTGAGGCCGGTGCGGAGCACGCTCTGGCCGGAGATGAACGCTGCCCGGCCGGCGGTGCAGCTCTGCTCGGCGTAGTAGTGGATGAAGCGGGCTCCCTCTTTGGCCACCCGGTCGATGTTGGGGGTCTGGTACCCCATCAGCCCATCGCTGTAGCAGCTGAGGTTGCTCTGGCCGATGTCGTCGCCCCAGAGGATCAGGACGTTGGGCTTTCCGTTGGGCATGGGAGGTGGGGCCTGTGTTGGCTGCGGGCCTGGCGCTGGACGGGTTTCCAGCTCCGGCACACGGAGGAACTTACCCACAACATGCCGCCCATGGCAGGCTGGGGCCACTCGGAAAGTGCAAGGGGCGATGGCTCCGCTCCACAGGTTCGAGGCTGTTGAGCAACTGGAAACTCAGCTGCAGGAGGCGGGGCTGGATCTGCGTCTGCTCCAGCTCTCCAACGGCCGCCTCAGCGGCAACCTCGTCATCCGCCGGCTCGGTCCACTGTGCTTGCTGCGCCTTCAGGCCAACCGTTGTTTGCACTTCGCCGGATCCAAGCCCCTGGATCAACGCCTGGTCTGTCTGAACCTTCTGCCCTCCGTCGGCGGCGCCCCTCTGCGCGCCCACGGCACCACCATCGGCCCTGATCTGCTGTTCGGTCTTGACCCCCGGGCGGAGGTCCACCTCTCCACTCCTGAGCAGATGGATCTGGCGGTGGTGATGCTGACCCCCAGCACCCTGACGCGCTGGAGCAGCGGCCAGGGGGACCTTGATCTGGAATCGGCGCCCTTCCGCTCCAATTGCCTGCCCATCGATGCCGACAGCCGCGCGCAGTTCCAGCGCCGGTTGCTCAAGCTGTTGCCCCTCCAGGCAGAGACGCCCCCAGTGCCGGCCGTGTCGCCGCCGGCACTGGATGGAGCTGGTGGTGATCTGTTGCCTCTGCTCGTTGACGTACTGGAGCAAGGCTTCAGGCAGCGGGGCGGGCCCGACAGCCCGCCGGCGCGGATCGAACTGGTCAAGCAGCTGCAGCAGTGGGTGGAGGAGCACCCCCTTGAACCGGTCAGCCTGGATGGCCTCTGCCGTCAGGTGTATGTCGGACGGCGCAGCCTGATCCTTGGGTTCAAGGAGCACCTGGGCATGGGCCCGATGGCCTATTTCAAGCTGCGGCGCCTGCATGCCGTCCGCCGTGGGCTGATGGAGGCAGTGCCTGGCGCGATCACGATCTCAGGGCTGGCGGCCTCCTGGGGCTTCCTCAATCCGGGGCACTTCGCCCGGGATTACCGCCGGCTGTTTGGGGAGCTCCCCAGTGCCACGCTCTCCCGCCGGCTCAGCCCCACCGTCCTGGCCGGGGGGCACGGCACAGCGGTTGACCGCCTCTCCGTCGGATCCTGCTGACGCTGAAGGGGCCGCGAACACCGTGGCCCAGTCGTCGCGCATGCTCACCACCGTCCAGCCCTGCCGCGGGGCTTCACGCAACGCCCGATCCAGATGGCCGAAGGCTGATTGGCGGTCGTAGGCCACCTCCCGCTCCGGGTCGTCGTGGTGAACAATCACCCCCAGGCGTGGCCCCGGCAGGCTGGTGGTCCACTCCAGCATCTCGAAATCACCGTCGGAGTTGCCGAAGGCGGCGATCGGCCTGCGGCCGATCAGCTGCTCGATCAGGACCGGTTTCTTGGCCCGATCGGCGACCGTCTGCACCTCGCCCTGGCGCAGGATCACCGGCAAGCCGCCGCGGATGGCGTAGATGGTGCCGACGCTGGAGCCGATCACCTGCTCCGGGGGAATTCCATAGACCTCCTCGGCGAACACCCGCATGAAGGCCTCGCCACCCGCCGAAACGATGTAGGTGCGGAAGCCGTTGGCACGCAGGTGGTCCAGCAGCTCCAGCATCGGCTGGTAGGCCAGGGCGGTGTAGGGCCGCTGCAGGGTCGGGTGGCAGGCGCCATTCAGCCACTCGCGCACCAGGTCGTGGAACACGTCGGTGCTCATGCCGGCATGGGTGAGTCCCACCAGATCCAGCAGACCCTTGATGCCCATGGTGAGCACGGCATCCCCGTTACCGGCCGCGGCCGCCGCGGCGATGATCGGATTGGTGGCGAGCTCCGGTTGCTGGGCCACCATGGCGCGGGCCCGCTCGATCGCGAAGGCCAGCTGCACGTACATCGGCTGCTCCGACCAGAGCGTGCCGTCGTTGTCGAAGACGGCGATGCGCTCCTCGGGGGGCACATAGTTCTCTCCTCCTTCCTGGCTGACGCTGGCGATGAAGTCCAGGATCCGGGCTCTGGTGGCACCGTCGCGCCAGGAGGGGAGGAGCTCGCTGGCCATGGCGGGGGCCAAAGGGGGGACCATCATCAGGGCGAGAAGGCTTTCCGCCGCTGTCGCCACGACCCGCCTCAGCATTCGGCTCTGCTCCCGGGGTCAGTGAACAGCCGCTGCAGCTGCGGCAGCAGGGCCTCCAGGGCCCGGCCGCGATGCCCCAGGCGCCCCTTGAGTTCGGAGGGCATCTGGGCGAAGCTCAGGCCCGCTTCCGGCACCAGGAACACCGGGTCGTAACCGAAGCCACCATCTCCGCGGGGGGCGTTCAGGATCTCTCCCGCGCAGACCCCCTCCACCTCCAGCACGGTGTGGCCTGCGGGGTCGGCAACAGCCAGGGCGGCTGTGAACCGGGCCCGCCGGTTGCTTTCGCCTGCCAGCTCCTCCAGCAAGCGGGCAATTCGCTCAGGGTCGCTGGGGGCGTAGCGGGCGGAGTGGATGCCGGGCGCCCCGCCGAGGGCGTCCACGCTGAGGCCGGAATCGTCGGCCAGGGCCCAGTGCCCGGTGATCCTGGCCACGGCTTCGGCCTTGAGGCGGGCGTTGGCCGCGAAGCTGTCGCCGGTTTCGTCCACCTCAAGCCCCCTTGGCTGCGGCAGGACCTCCAGTTCCAGTCCCGGGCCCGCCGAGGCCAGCGCGGCCTTGAATTCCCGCAGCTTGCCGGCGTTGCCGCTGGCAATCACCAGCACCCTCGCCGTGGGGTGTGGGCCGGGCATGCTCATGCCGCTTCAGCGAACTGCCGAGCCCACGCCAGGATCTCGCTCACCCGCTCGCGGCTCGGAGCCTCGCTGTAGAGACGAAGCAGCGGTTCGGTGCCCGAGAAGCGCAGCATCAGCCAGTGGCTGGCGCCGAGGCGCAGCTTCACCCCGTCGGTGCTCACCACCTCCTGCACCGGCCAGCCGGCCACGCTGCCGGGGGGATCCTGCGCCAGCTGGTGCTCCAGCCGCTCCCGACTGGCCATGTCCTTCAGGCGCAGGTCGAGCCGGTCGTAGGCGCTGGCCCCGCCATGGGCGGCCTGCAGCCGATCGAGGCGCTCCCCCAGGGGCAGGCCGCCCTCCACCAGGGCCTCCAGCACCAGCAGGGCGGCGAACAGGGCATCCCGCTCGGGCAGGTGCAGGCCGAATCCCACCCCGCCCGATTCCTCGCCACCCACCAGCACCCCACCGGCGATCATTTCGCTGGCGATGTACTTGAAGCCCACGGGCTTCTCGATCACCGACCGTCCCAGACCCTCGGCCACCAGCTGCATCAGGTCGGAGCCGCTCACGGTCTTGATCACGGCGCCCGGCAGGGCCCGCGCCCGGGCGAGGTGATCGATCAGCAGGGGCATCAGCAGCTGGGTGCTGCAGTAGCGGCCGCGTTCATCGATGGCGGCGATGCGGTCGCCGTCGCCGTCGAAGACGATGCCCACCGCCGGCCGGCCGGCCTCGCCGCTGGCGCGGACGGCTGCGATCAGCTCCTGCAGGTAGGGCGCCAGGGGTTCGGGCGGGTGGCCGCCGAAGAGCGGATCGCGCCAGGAGCGGATCTCCTCGATGCAGCCATCCCGGGCGCTGGGGCCTGAACCGGCTGCCAGCAGCGCCGGCAGCCCGCCGGCCGCGGAGCCGTGCATGGGATCGACGATCACCCGCAGCCCCATCGCCTCCAGGCCCCGGCTCAGGGCGCTGGTGTCCACCAGCTGACGCAGACCGTCCAGGTAACCGCCCCAGCCATCGAATCGGGGCGTGTCGCCGGGGATCGGCACGGTGATGCCCCCCGCCTCCAGCCGCCTCTCCACCGCGGCGGTGAAGGCCTTCTCCACAGAGCCGCCGAAGTGCCCTTTGATCTTCAGGCCGATCCACTCCGGCGGGTTGTGGCTGGCGGTGATCACCAGGGCCCCCAGAGCGCTCCGCTCCACCACGGCCCAGCTGCAGGCGGGCGTGGGCACGGCCGACTCGGTGAGCACAGGCTCGAGATCGGCCCCGCGCACGGCGCTGGCGATGGCCTCAGCCAGCTCCGGTGCCAAGAAGCGGCGGTCGTAGCCGATCACCACCTCCCGGCTGTTCAGCTGTGCCGGGGCCGCACGCTCCAGCTCACGGGCCGCTGCCGCGGCCACCACCAGCAGCCGTTCAAGGGTCACATCGACGCCGAGGATGCCGCGCCAGCCATCGGTGCCGAAACGGATGGGACTGGGCTCCAGGGGCAGGGGGGCAGAAGCCATGGGGGCAGCGGCATTGAGTAGCTCGTAGCAGCCGGACGGCCTGCCTGGGTTCGAGCAGGTGCCGGCCTGGCGGCAGACCACCGCCCGCCGTAGCCTGCCGCCATGCCCGCTGAACCCTCCAACCGGCTGTTGACCGACCGGTTGCTGCGCAGCTGGTTGCGATGCCGGCGACGGGCCTGGCTCGACCGCTATGGAGATCCCGGCCAGAGGCTCTGGAATGCTCACCGGGCCCTCCAGCTCGACGACCAGCAGCGCTGTTTCGTGAGCCTGCTGGAACGGCGCCCCCAGGCCGGTGCAGCCGCCTGCGCCGCCGGGGCACCGGCGGTGGTGGGGGTGCGCCTGCGGGGCAGCGGCCCCGCAGGCCTGGCGCTGGAGGGCCATCCACCGCTGTTGCGGCGCACCAGTGGGGAGAGCCGCTGGGGGGCCTACGCCTACCAGCCCGTGATGGCCCGTCAGGGCCGTCGCCTCACCCGCGAACACCGGCTGGTGATGGGGCTGTGGGGTCAGCTGCTCGCGGGTTGGCAGCAGGGACCGGTCAGCCATGGCCTGGTGGTGGCGGCAGGCTCCGGGCGCCTGGAGCGGGAGCGGCTGGCCCTGGGGGAGGGATTGCAGCGCCAGCTGCAGGAGGCGCTGCCCAAGCTGGCGGCGGATCTGGAGCGCCCCCAGCCACCACCGCTGGTGAGTGACCGCAAGAAGTGCGTGCTCTGCTCCTGGCGCGGCTTCTGCGACCGCGAAGCGGCCCTGCAGGGGCACCTCAGCGAGGTGAGCGGCATCGGCGCCAAGCGCCGTGAGTTGCTGATCGAGCTCGGCCTGCCCCAGCTCAGCGCCCTGGCCGGCGCCGATCCCGAGGCCCTGGCCGATGCGCTCGAGGTGCATGGGGAGCAGCACCGCGAGGTGGCGGCGCGGCTGGTGGCCCAGGCCCGCGTGCAGCAGCGGGGGGAACCTCTGCGGCTGCCCGTGGAGCCCGCTCAGGCGGCCATGGCCCTGCCCGAGCTGCGCACGGCCGCTGGGGTGCTCGTGTACGACATCGAATCCGACCCCGATGCCCGCGACGACTTCCTGCACGGCTTCCTGCGCATCGAGCGGGGTGCCGACGGCCGCTGGCCCGACTGGCAGACGGCTGACATCGGCAGCTACCGCCCGTTGCTGGCCCTGCACGAGCACGGCGAGGCCAGGCTCTGGCGGCGCCTGCGCCGGCTGCTGGCCGCCACACCGGCCGACTGGCCCGTGCTCCACTACGGCGAAACCGAGTCGATCGCCCTGGTGCGCCTGGCCCAGCGCCAGGGGGCCAGCGAGCGTGAGCTGGCGGCTCTGCGCCGACGCCTGGTGGATCTGCACCAGCGGCTGCGGCGCCACTGGCTGCTGCCGGTGAACAGCTACGGCCTCAAGGCCGTGGCCGGCTGGTTGGGCTTCGCCTGGAGCCAGAAGGGGGTGGATGGGGCCCGCTGCCTGCTCTGGTGGCGCCAGTGGCGCGGGGATGGCACTCCGGCCGGCCGCGGCAGCCTGCATGGGCTGCGCCGGATCTTCCGCTACAACCACGACGACGGACGGGCCACCTGGGCGGTGGCCAGCTGGCTGCTCGCTCAGGACGCCGCGCTTCCCGCCCCCACCGGCGGCGCCACCACCCCGGTGGGCACCGAGACCTCCAGGGTGATCCCCTCGCCGGTCACCAGCTGGGGGTCCGCCAGGGCCTGACGCCGCACCAGGGCCAGTCCCAGCCAGAGGCTCGAGCCCTCGGCCTCCCCGCCCAGCCGCAGGCTGGAGGTGATCCGGCCGGCCCGCTCACCGCTGGTGGTGAGCAGCGCCGTTCCCACGGCCAGGCCCGCGGCCGGGCCCACCGTGAACCACCGCCGAAGCTGCTGCTTGACGCCGTCGTAGGTGGCCAGCTTGGCGAGGGTTTCCTGGCCCACGTAGCAGCCCTTGTTCAGGCTCACCCGATCCGCCAGTCCGAGCTCGAACGGATTCACCTCGTCGCTGACTTCATTGGGGGCCACCGGCCGGCCCTGGCTCAGGCGCCAGCGCTCGCTCTCGATCGCTCCCAGGGCCGGGACGGCCTCGAGCTCGGCCGGGAGTGCAGTCCCATCGGGGAGCAGCAGTCGGCCTCCGGGCAGCCACCAGCCCGCGGCGGACTCTGCCGCGGGCTCTGCTCCCTCCAGAGTGATCAGCCTTCCGGTCTGCACCGGTCCCAGGCTCACCTGATCGGCCGGAAAGAGCACCCGGTCGAGAGCCTGATGGATCGCGGCCCCTTCGCCGGCGCTGATCACCAGCCAGGCTCCGCCGGCATCCACGAGCACGTCAGCCAGTCCACGCACCCGGCCGGTGGGGGTGAGGCAGCAGGTGGCCAGGCACTCACCAGGCCGTGCCCGCTCCAGGTCCTGGCTGCTCTGGCCATGCAGGAAGCGCAGGGTGTCGGGGCCTTTGAGGCGGATCAGGCTGACGGGTTGCTCCCAGCGGCAGGGGGTGGCCGGCTGCCAGTCCCAGGGGGCTGAGACGGGGGTGGCGGTCAGGGGCATGGCAGGGGAAGCGGTGCGCTCACCCTTGCAAATTCCCTGCCGTGGCGGCGATCTCCTCGAGCAGGTACAGGCTGCGCAGCTCCAGTCCGGCTGCCGTCATCGCCTCGTGCCCTCCTTCCTGGCGATCGACGATCGTGACCACCCGATCCACCCGGTAACCGGCCTGGCGCAGCTGCTCCACGGCCTTGAGGGAGGAGCCCCCTGTGGTCACCACGTCTTCCAGCACGGTGATCCGGGATCCGGTGGCGGGCAGGGGCCCCTCCAGCCAGGCGCCGGTGCCGTGCCCCTTGGCCTGCTTGCGCACGATCAGGGCATCAAGGGGCAGGCCGGCCTGGGCCGCAGCCATCGCCACGCCACTGACCAGGGGATCGGCGCCGAGGGTGAGGCCGGCCACGGCCGCGGCGCCCTCGTCCACGTGTTGCAGCAGAGCAGTGGCCAGCAGGGCCAGCCCGAAGCCGCTCAGGCTCACGGGTTTGCAGTTGACGTAGTGGTTGCTGCGTCGTCCGGACGCCAGGGTGAACTCCCCGTGGCGGTAGGCCCTGGTGGCCAGCAGTTCGAGCAGCAGCTGCCGGTTCTCCCCGGCCGTGGTGGGAAGGGCCGCTACGCGCGCTCCCGCGGTGCTGGGACTGGTGCTGGGGGTCGGTGGCATCGCAGCGGAGGAGGAAGCAGGGGTGGCGGGTGCGCCTCGGCCGAAGTCCCTGGCAAAACACGACCCAACCACCTAGTTTGCGGGATGATCAGGATGTGCCAAGCATCCGGGCGCCATCGGCCCTCCAGGCCCTGTCTGCCTTCCGGATACAGCCGGCCCACTGCTCCGTGAACAGCCCCGAGCCATGACTCCCGCCGCCTCCCCGATTGCTCACCCGGCCGCCCTGGCGGCTGGTGCCCTCGCCTCCGGGGTGCTGCTGGGGCTGCTCCCCGCCAGGCCGGCGCAGGCCGGCCCTGTGGTCTGCACCACCACCCTCGAGGCTCCCCTGGCCGGCACCGGCAACAGCACCCGGCCGCCCAGTGCCCCGGTGGAGGTCACCCGCTGCGGTGAGGTTCAGACCACGGCCGAACTGTTTGAGCAGCGTGCCTACACCTGGCGCTCCACCTTTGCCCGCGGGGTCAGCCTCACCAACCAGATCACCGACATCCTGGGCATCGCGATGGGCGGTCCCCAGGGCAACCGCGTGATGGGGTTCGGCTTCCCCGAGCAGGCCATCGTCTGGGATTCCTCGGCCATCGGCAACACCACGGCCGCCCTGCTGGAAGAGCAGAGCGCACCGATGCCGTTTCGCGACGCCGACCTGCCCTCGATCTTCTCCTCCAGCCTGCAGGTGGCCCCCACCACGGTGCCGGTCCAGGTCGCCCAGCCTGGGGTGAACGACTTCCCCACGTCCTTCCCTGTGCAGACTGCGCCAGTGCGCGGTCTCTGGTGAAGCCAGGATTTGGCCCGGGGGTCTAGCAATCTGGTGAATGCAGCGGGCTCATAATCCGCCTGAGGCGAGTTCGATCCTCGCGACCCCCATTTCAGCTTCAGAGGGTGGACCTTCGACTCAGCGGGCCTGCGTTGTCCACTGTTTCCAACGGCGGTCAGACCTGGTCACATCTCCTTGGACCCGGTAAGCCTCCTGCCCTTCATGCAGCCGTGGTTTCTTGCCACCATGGATCTGAAGACGTAGTCACCCAGGAACCATGAAAGGCCTGCGCCGCAGCCTCAGACCAGCTCTTCTGTGTGCTGCAGGGCTGGCAGCAGGCCTGAGTGCCGTCCCCGCTGATGCCCAGGTGGGAATCACCATCCAGCTGGGCCAGCCCGGGTACTACGGACCCGTTCAGCCCTACGGCATCGGTCTCAACCAGCTGCTCTACCCGCAGCCGCGGATCATTCAACCCGGCTACAGGGCCTGGGATTCGGGTCGAACTGTTCAGCCGATCTACCTGCGGGTGCCGCCCGGCCACGCCAAGAACTGGGGAAAATATTGCCAGCGCTACGGATCCTGCAACAGGCCCGTTTATTTCGTACGGGACAGCTGGTACAACGACACCTACGGGCAGCGCTATCAGCAACAGAAAAAAACTACCGACGTGGGCGCGGCCGTTACCGTTACGACGACGATTGAACTCGATTCCAACTCGCAGCGGATTGGATCATCCTGGATGGGTCAGTGAGGTCTGATTTGTTCGGTGGATTCTCATGGCCCACTGGCGACCAAGCTGCGACAGAACAGTTTGATCTCGATCCCTGCTGAGGATTGCCGCCAACGCGCTCGATTCGCAGCTCATAGCCGCTGGGGGTCATCGACAAGCTTGCTGCCGAATCCAGACAGGCCAGGCAGGGGACTGCCTCCCTGCTCTGACCCCATGACAGGCCCAGCCATGACACGCTCTGCGGCTGCTGCCACCCATGGACTTCCTGCCGCCGCCGTGCAGCAGATCCAGGCCACCCTCTACGGATCCCGCGCCCTCGGCCGCCATCGCCCCGGCTCCGACATCGACCTCACCCTTGCGGGTGACGCCCTCGACGATCTGCTGCTGCCCTGGCGCTTCGATCTTTCGCTGCAGGCTTCGCTGCAATCCCCCGAGTTGATCGACCATATCCAGCGGGTGGGGCAGGTGTTCTACCGCCGCTCGCCTTGGCCAGATTTCACGACGACCTGAATGAGCCCCTCCTACCCAGGGCTGATTCAAAGTTTCAGCACGGATTCGGGTCGGGTTGGCGCATTGCCATCTCCAGCAACGCCGTGATGTCGTGCATCACCGCCTGCATGCCGGCCCTGATCGACTGAAATCCAGCCAGCCGCAACAGGTTGAGG
>NZ_JAHLZB010000015.1:0-35711 GCF_025128255.1 Synechococcus sp. CS-205 | reverse complement strand
CCTTCAATGGCGGCACGGTGGTGGTGGCTGCCAGCGGCAACGAGTCCAGGCGGCAGGACTCGCCCCCCTACGAACTCTCTGCATCGGTGCCGGCCGCCGCGCAGGGGGTGATCTCCGTGGGGGCCCTGGGTGAGGGGGCCTCCGGGTTCACGGTCGCCCCGTTCTCCAACACCAATCCCACCCTCGCTGCCCCCGGGGTGAACGTGGTGTCGGCTGCCAGCGGCGGAGGTCTGCGCTCCCTGAGCGGTACCAGCATGGCCACGCCCCATGCCGCCGGGATCGCTTCAGGCGAGCAGCGAGCGGCGTGATGCTGGGTAGGTTGCGCTGGTCGGCGGCCCCGCTGCTGGCGGCCGTGGGCTGGCTGGCTTCGGCTTGCAGCGTCGTGCCCTCCCCTCGGCCCCTGCTGGTGGCGGCTGCTGTGAGCCTGGCGGATCCCCTGCGGGAGATCTCGGCAGCGGCCCCCAGTCAGTCCGGCAGTCCCGTGCAGTTTCAACTCGCCTCCTCCGGCGCCCTGCAGCAGCAGATCCTTCAGGGGGCGCCGGTGGATGTGTTCATCTCGGCCGGCAAGCGTCAGATGGACGCCCTGCAGAGCGCCGGCCTGCTGCTGCCTGGCAGCCGCCGGGAGCTGCTCAGCAATGAGCTGGTGCTCGCGGTTCCGCTCCGTTCAACACGACGAACCCTCGCCTTCCAGGATCTGGCCCGGCCTGATCTGCGCTCGATCGCCATCGGTGATCCTTCGGTGCCTGCCGGTGATTACGCCCGCCAGGTGCTGACGACCCTTCGGCTCACGGCTGCGGTCTCCCCCAGGCTGGTCCCCCTCGGCTCGGCTCGTGCCGTGGCCCGGGCGGTGGCCGACGGCCAGGTGGAGGCCGGTCTGATGTATCGCACCGATGCCCGGGCGGAAGAGGGCCTGCTGATCACCGCCGTGGCACCCGCCGGCAGCCATGCGCCGATCCGCTATGCGGGTGCCGTCCTCAAGATCAGCCCAGCCTCCGCCGCGGCCCGGGCCTACCTGCGCACCCTGGCTGAGCCTGCCGCCATGAGCAGCTTTCGCCGCCATGGTTTTGGAGTTCCTGAGCCATCCCCCCAGCCGTGAGCGCGGGCATCCCTGAGCTTTCCCCCCTCTGGCTTTCCCTGCGCAGTGCCGCTCTGGCGGTGCTGGTGGTGGCGCCCCTGGGGTTTCTCGCGGCCCGGCAGGTGAGCCGCTGGCAGGGCTCCCTCCGTGCCGGCGCCGATCTCCTGTTGCTCTCGCCCCTGGTGCTGCCGCCCACGGTGCTGGGCTTCCTGCTGCTGCAGCTCCTGGGGCCCTACGGGCCTGGGGGTGCTCTGCTGGCTCGTCTGGGGGTGGAGCTGGTCTTCACCTGGCCGGCCACGGTGGTCAGCTCGGCGGTGGTGGCCTTCCCGCTGCTCTACCGCACGGTGCTCGCGGCCCTCGATCAGATGGATCCATCGCTGGAGGCGGTGGCCCTCAGCCTCGGGGCTTCCCCCTGGCGGGTGCTGCGGGCGATCACCCTGCCGCTGGTGATGCCGGGCCTGCTGGCCGGGATCAGCCTCGCCTACGCCCGGGCCCTGGGCGAATTCGGCACCACGCTGATGCTCGCGGGCAACATCCCCGGCCGCACTCAGACATTGCCCCTGGCGATCTACGCCGCGGTTGATGGCGGCGATCGGGCGCTGGCCTGGTTCTGGACCGTCCTGGTGCTGATCCTCAACGGTCTCTGCCTGCTGTTAGTGCAGGGCTTCCAGAACCGGCGCTCGTGGCGGTTGCCTCTCCCGACCCGGCTCCCGGCGGCAGAGGAGCTCCCGGGCCCGGAGGCTGCTGGAGCGGTGGCCATCTCCGGGCCCGGGCCTGCCGGCGGGGAGAGCGGAGCGGCGCCCTTTGGCCTCGAGGTGCAGCTGGAGTGCCACCGGCCCGGGTTCCAGATGCAGCTTGGATTCAGCACCGATTGCCCTCGCCTGGCGATTCTCGGCGCCTCAGGGGCCGGCAAGAGCCTGTTGTTGCGCTGCCTGGCCGGGCTGGAGCGTCCGGATCGGGGCCGGATTCGCCTCAATGGCCGGGTGCTGTTCGATAGCGAGACGCTCGTCGATGGCCCCCTGCAACGGCGGCGTATCGCCATGATGGTGCAGCACCATGCGCTCTTTCCACACCTGAGCGTGGAGCAGAACGTGGCCTTCGCTCTGGCCGGGCTGGAGCGTCGCCAGCGCCAGCGGCGGCTGCGCACCCAGCTGGCGTCGATGGGCCTCACGGCCCTCGCTGACCGTTTCCCCCACCAGCTCTCGGGCGGCCAGCGGCAACGGGTGGCCCTGGCCCGCGCCCTGGTGATCGAGCCGGAGCTGCTGCTGCTCGATGAGCCTCTCTCCTCCCAGGACGCCTACCGCCGCCGCCAGTTGCAGCAGCAGATGATCGAGCAGCTCCAGCGCACGGGGGTGCCCTTTCTGCTGGTCACCCATGACATCGATGAGGCCTACCGCATGGCCGATGAGTTGCTGGTGATCGACGATGGCCGGCTGGTGGCCCATGGACCCCGGCAGGAGGTGTTCCAGCAGCCCCAATCGCTGGCGGTGGCCAGGCTCACCGGCTGCAAGAACATCACCCGCATCGAGCAGTTTTCCCCCCACGGCCTCTGGGCTCCGGCCTGGGGCGTGGAGCTGCGGCGCGGGCGGCCCTGGGACAGCGGCACCACCCATGTGGGTCTGCGTGCCAATCACCTGGAGCTCCGCGCCGCTGGCGACCCTGCCGAGGCCCGGATGGCCAATGCCTGGCCTTGTCGCGTGGTGGCCGTGAACGAGAGCGCCCTGAGTGTGTCGGTGTACGTGATGGCGCTGGCCGCCCGCCCCCCCCTCTCCAGCCCCCTGCAGGTGGAGGTCAGCGCCCGCGCCTGGCGGCGGCTGGCTGAGGCCGCTGCCCCGCTGATCCTCTCGATCCCCGAGTCCTGCCTGATGCCGCTGCGCTGAGCGGATGGGGCCGATGGGTGCGCGTCAGGGTTGACGGGGATCGCGCACGCCGGGCAGCCGGCCGCGGGCCAGCTGCTGTTTCGGATCGAACTGGGCCTTCACCGCCTCGATCAGCGGCCGCGAGGGGGCGTCCTCCCAGGCCGCCAGCAGGCTGGCGCTCTGCGGCTGCTGCAGCACGGTGAGCACCCCGCCGCGAGCCACGCAGCAGCGCCGCAGTTCCTCCACCCGGTACGCGGGCAGATCGGCTCCGGCCCAGCTATCCCCCAGGCCGCTGCCGGCCCCCAGCACCACCGGCAGGTCCCGCAGCACCCGCTCCGCCAGCAGCGCACTCGTCTGGGCGGGAAGCACCCCCAGGCGCAGCAACCACCCGCCGGGTTCCGGGCGGCCGAGGGCCACGGCCCGCAGGGCCTCCAGCCGTTCCGGATCCAGGGGCTGCCCGCGCAGACCCAGCTGGTCCCCCCGGGTGCGGATCTCCAGGCACTGGGCGCGCAGGGCAGCATCACTGACGCTGGCCAGCCCCAGCAGCAGGGAGTGCTGGGGATCGGCCCCGGCCTGTTTGGCCAGGGAGGGGCTCCACCAGTCGATCAGTTCGGGGGTGAGGCTGGAGCGCAGCAGCCAGCGGCGCAGCTCATCGAGGGGCGCGAGCCCCCCCTGCAGCAGCAGGCCCCGGCGCTCCGGGGGCTGGGGGCTTGTGCGCAGGGTCACCTCCGTGATCAGGCCGAGGGAACCCCAGCTGCCCGTGAACAGCCGCATCAGGTCGTAACCGGCCACATTCTTGACCACCTTCCCGCCGGCGTGGGCAGCCACACCATCGGCCCGCAGCAGGCCGATGCCGATCAGTTGGTCGCGTACGCCCAGGTAGCGCTGGCGCAGGCCCCCGGCCAGGCCACGGGCCACCAGGCCGCCCACGCTGCCGGCGCCGTTGCCGTCGGCATCGCTGCCCCAGGGCCAGTCGACGGTGAGCCATTGGTTCTCACGCCGCAGAACCTCCTGCAGCTCCCGCAACGGGGTGCCGGCCTCCACCGTCACCGTGAAATCCCCGACGGCGTGGTCAACGATGCGGTTCAGCCGCTGGGTGCTCACCACCGTGGCGGTGTCGCGCACCGGCGGTCCCCAGTGCAGACGGCTGCCGCTGCCGGCGGGCAGCCAGGGGGTGCCCTCCGCGTGCAACTCACGCAGGAGATCAGCCAGATCGTGGGGCTCAGGGGTGATCACGGCACGATGGTGCCATGGCCTCCTGGCCCTCCCCCGCAGCCGCTGGATTGAAGATCATCGTCCTGGATGACGACCCCACCGGATCCCAGTCGGTGCATGGCTGTCCCCTGCTGCTGCGCTGGGATCCCCCCACCCTCCGGCGGGCCCTGCGTGACCCCTCTCCCCTGCTGTTCCTGCTCAGCGACACCCGGGCGCTCGAGCCTCAGCAGGCGGCGGAGCGGGTGACGTCCATCTGCCGGGCTCTGCGGGGGGCCGTCGGCGAGATACCAGGCGAATCCGGCCCCGGCTCCTGGCTGCTGGTGAGCCGGGGCGATTCCACCCTGCGCGGCCATTTCCCCCTGGAGATCGATCGGATCGACGCGGAGCTCGGTCCCTTCGATGCCACCTTGCTCGTGCCCGCCTTCCTGGAGGGGGGGCGTACCACGGTGGACGGGGTGCACCTGCTCCACGGCGAGCCGGTGCACCGCTCGGCCTTCGCCGCCGATGCCCGCTTCGGGTATCCCACCAGTCACCTGCCCGCCTGGGTGCAGCACAAGAGCGCTGGCAGGCGTCGGGCCGAGGCGGTGCAGCAGATCACCCTGGCCGAACTCGAGCCGGAGAGGCACCAGGCCCTGGTGGAGCGCCTGCTCGCCCTGCGTGGCAACCCCCTGGTGGTGGTGAATGCGCAACGCACCGAGCATCTGGATGCCCTGGCGCGGGCGATCCGGGAGGTGCTGCCGCTCAGGCGGTTGCTGGTCCAGTCGGCGGCGAGCCTGTTGCAGTCCCTGGCGGCGCTGCCACCCCAGCCGTTGACGCCTGCAGAGCTGGCCCGGTTGCGCCGGAGCACGGCCCCCGGCGCCGTGCTGGTGGGATCCCATGTGCCCCTGAGCGATCAGCAGCTTCACCATCTGCTCGCCGAGCCCGCCTGCGTCGGGGTGGAGCTTCCTGTGGATCGGGTGCTGGCCACGATCCGGCGGGAGGAAGCGGATCGGGCGCTCGAGCCGCTGCGCCAGGAGTTGCAGGAGCCGCTGGAGCGTGCCTGGCTGTCGGGGCGCACGCCGGTGCTGTTCACCAGCCGTGGCGAGAGGCCCTGCCACGACTCCGGCGAGCGCCAGCGGTTGTCGCACACCCTGGCGGGCCTGATGGGTCGCCTCGGCGCGGGGCTGCCGCCGGAGTTGAGCTTTCTGATCAGCAAGGGCGGAACCACCAGCCAGACCCTGCTGCGCAATGGCCTGGCCCTGCCCTCACTGCGGCTGGAGGGGCAACTGCTGCCCGGCCTCTCGCTGCTGCGCCTGCCCGCCGAACATGCCCGCTTCCCCCGGATGCCCCTGCTCACCGTTCCTGGCAACCTCGGCCATGGGGACACCCTTCGCCAGGCCTGGCAACTGATGGACTCCGCCGGCAGCGCCGCCTGAGCTGGCGCGTCAGGCCCCGCTGGCACTGCGCAGCAGCAGCTCCACCGGATGGGCCACGGGGATCGGGCGGGTCGTGCCGTCCATGTGCTGGCGGATCTGCAGGGTGCAGCCGATGTTGGCGCTCACGGCCAGATCGGCGCCGCTGCCGCTGAGATCAGCGGCCTTGATCCGGCCCAGTTCGGCCGCTTCATCGGGCTGGACCAGGTTGTAGATGCCGGCGCTGCCGCAGCACACCCCCGCTTCCACCGCCTCCACGATCCGCACGTGGGGGATCTGGCGCAGCAGCTGGCGGGGCTGCTGGCCCAATCCCTGGCCATGGAGCATGTGGCAGGCATCGTGGTAAGCCAGGCGCAGGGGGCGATCGGCGCTGGCGGGGCTGCCGTCGCCGTGGCGCAGGGGCTGGAGCCGATCCATGAAGCCGGGGCTGAGTCCGACCCGGTGCAGGAACTCCTGAATGTCGGCCACCTGGCCGGCGAAGGCACTGCCCCGTACCGCCCATTCCGGCTCCTCCGCCAGGATCGCGTCGAGCTGCTTGAGGGTGTGGCCACAGCCGGAGGCCGCCACCAGCACCGCATCGAGGGGCTCGGGGCCCGCCGCCCGGCCCGGGCCGATCACCGCCTCGAAGCTGCTGAGCAGGTCCTTGGCCAGGGCCCGGGTCTGCTCCAGTTCCCCCTGGTGGTGGGTCATGGCGCCGCAGCAGTTCTGCTCGGGGGGGATCACCACCTCGATGCCATTGGCGCTGAGCAGCTCGATCGCCGCGCGGTTCACCGCCGGATCGAACAGCCGCTGCACGCAGCCCGTGACCAGGCCCACCCGATGGCGGCGCTGACCCTGGGCGGGGATCAGCACGGGCGCCGACGGCTGAAACGCTTCGGGTTGCAGGGCCGGCAGCAGCCGCTCCATCGCCTCCAGCTGGGGACCGAGCAGGCGGGTGAGGCCGCTGCGGCGGGCCCAGGCCTGCAGGGGGGTGCCCGCATAGAGCCGCAAGGGTTGGAGGAGTGCCCGCAGGCGCGCGGGGTAGGGGAGGAGCTGGAACAGCAGAGCCCGGAAGCTTCGTTGCCAGGGGGTTCGCAGCTCGGGTGCATTCAGCCTGGGCCGCGTGGCGGCGATCAGCTCGTCGTAGCGGACCCCGGAGGGGCAGGCCGAGACACAGGCCAGGCAGCCCAGGCAACTGTCGAAATGGCTCGCCACGGTGGCGTCGAGGCTCAGCTCGCCGCGATCAATCGCCTTGAGCATGTGGATCCGCCCGCGGGGAGAATCCATCTCGCTGCCCAGCACCCGGTAGCTGGCGCAGCTCGGCAGGCAGAAGCCGCAGTGGATGCAGGGGTCGGTGGCGACAGCGCCGGCCGTGTGGAAGGGATGGTCGGGCTGGGTGACGGTCATCGCTGGGGGCCGGGGCACTGGAGCCGTAGCTCAGGGATCGAAGTGGCCGATCACCGCTTCGGCGAAGCCGGAGCAACTGACCGGCTCCACACGGGGTTCCATCAGTCTGGCGAGGTCGTAGGTGACCTGGCCGTTCACGATCGCGGTGCTGATGCCCCGGGTGATCAGATCGGCGGCTTCCTGCCAGCCCAGATACTCCAGCATCATCACGCCGGAGAGGATCACCGAGCCGGGGTTGATGCGGTCAAGGCCGGCGTGCTTGGGGGCGGTGCCATGGGTGGCCTCGAAGATCGCCGCGCGATCGCCGATGTTGGCCCCGGGTGCCATTCCCAGGCCTCCCACCACCGCTGCGGCGGCATCGGAGATGTAGTCGCCGTTGAGGTTGAGGGTGCAGAGCACCGAGTACTCCTGGGGCCGGGTCTGGATCTGCTGGAAGATGCTGTCGGCGATGCGGTCGTCGACCAGCACCATCGATTTCCACTTGCCGTAGCCATGGCTTTCGCCGATGGCGGCCAGCACCTCCTTGACCTCGGTGTCCACGGCGGCTTTCTTCTCGGGGGTGAGGCTGTCGTAGCCGGGCTCGATCAGCCGGGCGTTGTCCTCGATGGAGAGGGAGTGGTTGCGGGCGAGGTTGTCGAGGATCCAGCTCTCCCGCTCGGTCACGCAGACGTCACGGAATTCGCTGGTGGCCAGCTCATAGCCCCAGTCACGGAAAGCTCCTTCCGTGAATTTCATGATGTTGCCCTTGTGCACCAGGGTCACGTGCCGCTTGGCGCCTTCGAGCTTCATGGCGTGCTGGATCGCCTTGCGCACGTGGCGCTGGGTGCCGGCTTTGCTCACCGGCTTGATGCCGATGCCGGAGCCGTCGGGGATACGGCGCTTGCCGAGTTTTCCGTTGGCCGGGATCACCACGTCGTTGAGGTGGGCGATCAGCTCCACGCACACCGGGTCGGTGGCCTCCCACTCGATCCCCATGTAGATGTCTTCGGTGTTCTCCCGGTAGACGATCACATCGAGGTCCTCGGGCCGCTTGTGGGGGCTGGGCGTGCCGGTGTAGTAGCGGCAGGGGCGCACGCAGCAGTAGAGGTCGAAGATCTGGCGCAGGGCCACGTTGAGCGAACGGATGCCTCCGCCGATCGGCGTGGTCAGTGGTCCCTTGATCGCCACGCCGTACTGCTCGATGGCGGTGAGGGTGTCCTGGGGCAGGTACTGGTAGGTGCCGTAGAGCTCGCAGGCCTCATCGCCGGCGAACACCTTGAACCACTCGATCCGGCGTTCACCGCCGTAGGCCTTGGCCACCGCCGCATCCAGCACCCGCTGGGTGGCGGGCCAGATGTCCACGCCCGTGCCGTCGCCGCGGATGAAGGGAATGATCGGATCGGGCGGCACCACCGGCAACCCGTTCTCGAAGCGGATGGCGGTGCCACTGCTGGGGGGGGTCAGCTGGTCGTAAGCGGGAGCTGGTGTGGACGCCATCGGCGGCAGGTAACGCGATGTGATTCCGGATGAGCGGGGTCTCCCCGTGGTCATCCGCCGACCATTTCTCGCAGCGGCCTGCGGCACGCTGCAGCATGGAATCGTTGGGTGAGCCTAGGTTCAGCCCGATCCGCACTTCTGCTCAGGGGAAACGCCATGAATGCGGCAGACCTGGCCCGCAGTCCGGAGATGGCCCGGGCCATCGCCTCCGCGGCCGGTCTGTTCAGGCGTCATTTCCCCGATGCAAAGGCCAATCTCACCCCCTGGCGTGACGACCCGGTGACCCGTCACTTCGAGGAGGAGGAGTCGGTGGACCTGGCTTTCCATTTCCCGGGCTGGAGCCCGCGGTTGCAATGCCGCAGCCTGCTGATGCAGCTGCGCCTCGCGGCGGCGCCCGCACCCGAGCAGGGACCACCGCGGCTGCTGGGGGTGGTGCTCAGCGGCATGACCTTCCAGGGGGAGCAGTGGCGGCTGGCCACGGTGGGCGACTGGTGCCCCAGTGGACCGAATCTTCCCCAGTCCGACGTGGTGGAGAAGCTGCAGCAGGTCTGCCGGGAGCTGTTCACCCTGCTGGCGCGTGACCCTGATCAGCAGGAGCAGGCCGCTTAAACCTTCGCAACCAATGCGGGACTCCCGACCACAATCAGCCCTACTTTGACTGTTCCGTACAAACAGCACCCCGGCTGAGATGGCTGTCGATCTGGCGTCCCAATTGCGCGAAGGAACCAAGAAAGCGCACACGATGGCCGAGAACACCGGCTTCGTGACCTGCTTCCTCAAGGGAGTGGTCGACAAGATCAGCTACCGCAAGCTGGTGGCCGACCTCTACTTCGTGTACAGCGCGATGGAAGAGGAGATCGGCAAGCTCAAGGGCCACCCCGTCGTGGGCCCGATCGCCAGTGATGCCCTCAACCGCCGCGGAGCCCTGGAGGCCGACCTGGCCTTCTACTTCGGCTCCGACTGGCGTCAGCAGGTGACCCCCACCCCAGGCGCGGAGGCCTATGTGGCCCGTCTGCATCAGGTGGCGGCCGAATCCCCCGAGCTGCTGGTGGGTCACCACTACACCCGTTACATCGGAGATCTCTCCGGCGGTCAGATCCTCAAGAACATCGCTCAGAAGGCGATGAATCTCGGCGATCACGATGGCCTGCGTTTCTATGAATTCGACGCCATCCCAGATGAGAAGGGATTCAAGGCCAACTACCGCACCAGCCTTGATCAGCTGCCGATCGATCAGGCCATGGCCGATCGCATCGTGGCGGAGGCCAACCATGCCTTCCACCTCAACATGGTGATGTTTCAGGAGCTGGAGGGCAACCTGGTGGCGGCCATCGGCAAGGTGCTCTTCGGCTTCCTCACCCGTCGTCAGCGCACCGGGAGCACCGAAGCGGTCGCGGCCTGAGCCAGGGCCAGGCTGCGTCAGAGTCAGCCACAGCCCGCCCATTTCCCGTGCGACCGCTCCGATTTCTGCTGCCCGGAACCACCGGCAAGTTCCGCTGCGGAGGCCTGCAGGTCGAACTCCAGTCGATCCGGCTCACAGCCGGATTGAGGCCCACCGAGCTGGTGACTTACCGCCAACGGGAAGCAGGCCGTCCGTTCCTGGACGATCTGCTGCGGGATGAATCGGCTCCGGGAGCCGCCCTGTGGATCGTCAGCTGGGGCTTCGATGTACCCCGCCTCCTGCGCCGGTTGCGCGGCCGGCCCGTCGCCTATCACGCCCACAGCAGCGGTTATGGCTTTGACCTCCCCCACGGGGTGCCGGTGCTGGCCGTGAGCCGCAACACCCTGGGCTACTGGGGAGATCGGGCTCCCCGCAACCCGCTGTTCCTGGTGCCCAATGCCCTGGAGCCCCAGTGGCGTGATCAGGGCCTGGAGCGCGACATCGATGTCCTGGTTCAGGCCCGGAAAACCAGTGCCTATGTGTTGCACCAGCTCGTGCCCGCCCTGCGGAGGCGGGGCCTTCGTGTCGAGGTGCAGCAGGGCTGGGTCGATGATCTGGTGGGCCTGTTCAACCGAGCCCGCGTTTACCTCTACGACTCCGCTGATTACTGGCGGGGCCGCGGGGTGACGGAGGGCTTCGGCCTGCCGCCCCTGGAGGCGATGGCCTGCGGATGCGTCGTGTTCAGCAGCCTCAATCACGCCTTGGCCGATCTGATCGACCCCGGGTCGGTGGGCCACCAGATCGGCAGCGGCACCCTGGCGGCTGATCTGGAGAGGATTGAAGCGGCGGCGGCCGATCCCGCCTCCTGGCGCGCTGACCCCGCCCAGCTGGCTCTGCGCCTGACTGAGAGTTGCGAAACCCGCCTGCAGGAGCGCTGGCAGGGGGCTCTCGAGGAGATTGACGGCCACTGGGATCGGCTTCAGAGGAACAACGCCCCAGCCGGCCCTTCTCCTGCTCTGGAGGCTCTGCGGTCCCCACGGCTCTGGCAGTTGCGCTGGCGGCAATGGCTGGCGCGCCTGCGTCGCCTCCTGCTGTCCTGATCGATTTCTCGCTGCTGGGGCCTGCGTATCGTTCGGACGCATGGGAGTTTCGCCCTGCCTGCACACCGCTCAGCCCCCGCCATGCGCTTCACCCTGATCGCCGGTCCCTGCGTGATCGAGAGCCCTGAGCTGGTGTTCGAGGTGGCGGAGACTGTCAAAGCCATCACCGAGCGCCTCGGGATCACCTACGTGTTCAAGGCCAGTTTCGACAAGGCAAACCGCAGCTCCGGCGGCTCCTTCCGCGGCCCCGGGATGGCGGAGGGCCTGGAGGTGCTGGCGGAGGTGAAGCGTCGATTCGACCTGCCGGTGCTCACCGACATCCATGAAAGTCAGCAGGCGGAGCCGGTGGCGGCCGTGGCGGATGTGCTGCAGATCCCTGCCTTCCTCTGTCGGCAGACCGATCTGCTGCTCGCTGCCGTCGAGGCCGTGCGGGGCACCGACAAGACGATCAACATCAAGAAAGGCCAGTTCCTGGCGCCCTGGGACATGGCCGCGGTGGTGAACAAGATGCGGGACGCTGGGGCTGACAACCTCTGGTTGACGGAACGGGGCTCCAGCTTCGGCTACAACACCCTCGTGGTGGATTACCGCAGCCTCCCCCAGTTGCGCGCCCTGGGATGTCCCGTGATCTTCGACGCCACCCACTCGGTCCAGCAGCCCGGCGGGCGTGGCAGCAGCAGCGGCGGCCAGCGGGAATTCGTGGCGCCCCTGGCCAGGGCGGCTGTGGCGGTCGGCGTGGACGGCCTGTTCATGGAAGTGCATCCCGATCCCGAGAAGGCCCTCAGTGATGGCCCGAACATGGTGCCGTTGTCGCGCCTCGAGGCACTCCTGGAGCAACTGATGGCCATCCGGGAGCCATTGCTGGCCCAGGAGGAGGCCCCCAGCACGCTGTGACCGGCCGGCAGCAGGGCATCGGGCGGTGGATCGGCCTCCTGATCGGCTCTTGGTGGTGCCGCTCCAGGTTCACCGATCTTGAATTGCTGGTGCTCGATGTCGATGGGGTCCTCACCGATGGGGGGCTCTGGACCAACGAGAGCGGCGAGGTGGTCAAGCGCTTCGATGTGCGTGACGGCCTCGGGATCCGTCTGCTCCAGCAGGCTGGCGTGGAGGTCGCCCTGCTCAGTGGTGGCAAGGGCGGCGCCACCGAACAGCGGGCTCGTTCCCTGCAGATCCGCCACTGCCTCACCGCGGTGAAAGACAAGCCAGCGGCGCTGGTTGAGCTGCAACGGTCTCTCCGGGTCACCCCGGCCCACACGGCTTATGTCGGTGACGATCTCAACGACCTGGCCGTCCGGCCCGTGGTGGGGTTGCTGCTTTGCCCTGCCGATGCGGTCGCGCCCCTGAAGCGCCAGGCCGACTGGGTGCTGCCCCGGGCAGGCGGCGATGGGGCCGTGCGTCTGCTGGCGGAAGTGATTCTTCGTGCCCGCGGCCTGTGGCAGCCACTGGCGCAGCGGGGATGGCGCGATGGCAATGGCTGACAGGGGAGATCGGGCCGGATCGGCGCCGGTCGCTTCACCAGCGTTGCTGGTCCAGCCGCTCGGCCCGCAGCTGCCGGAGGCGCACGCCGAGTTCGGGACCGGGCCGTTCCCCTGCGGCGATCAGATCGTCGGCGCTCAGTTCGGCACGGAGCGTCCGCCAGCGCAGCAGCCAGCGCAGCAGTCCGCGCCTCAGGCGCGGTGGGAACTCCGACCCCGAGTAGGCCGCCAGCAGGAGAGTGACCGCCTCCGGGCTGGACCGCTTGTGCTCCAGGGACTGGCTCAGGCTTGCGGGGCTCCACTCCAGCTCGGTTGAGGCCTGGTTCACCCAGGCACGCAACTGCAGCAGGTCCGCGAGCAGGCGTTGACAGCGTCCAGCCAGCTGCAACCTCCTGGCGAGCGACAGGGGGTCGTCGAGGCGGGCCAGCAGGGCGAGCAGCAGCCACTCGTCCTGGGGCCAAGGCGGACGTTCGAGCCGGGCGGCCAGGCACCGGGCCCGGTGCAGCCGGCGCCGCCAGTGCCGGTCGTGCTGCAGCCCCGGATCGAGAAGCCCCAGGGCGTTCCATTGCTGCAGGAGCATCAGCGCCCTCTCCCACGACTCGCGGCCCAGCAGGAGCTCCAGTTCACTGCGCAGCCGCGTTCCGAGCCCTGGCAGGGACCCACTTCGCCAGGGCCACTCCGCCAGGGCGGTGTGCACCTGGTTCAGGCTGTCTTCGCCCAGATCCAGGCCCAGCCTGGCGCCGTAGCGGGCGGCCCGCAGGATCCTGGTGGGATCGTCCCGCAGGCTGCCGGAATGGAGGAAGCGCAGCTGCCGCCGGGCAAGGTCGCCGCGGCCATCAAAGGGATCGAGAAGGCGGGCTGAGGAGGTGTCCTCGGGATCCAGCACCATGGCCATGGCATTGACCGAGAGATCTCTTCGGGACAGATCGGCCTCAAGCGATCCGAAGTGCACCTCCGGATGGCTGCCCGGCTCCGGGTAATGCTCCCGGCGGGCGGTGGCGAGATCCAGCAGGATCCCATTGACTTCGAGCTCGGCGGTGCCGAAGGCGTCGTGCAGATGAAACAGGCTCACCGCCTCCCCCAGCTGCCGCTTCAGCGCAATGGCGATGCGGTGGGCCGCCGGTGGTCGCTCTCCCGGGACGCTCTCCTCAACGACCAGATCCAGATCGGGCAGACCGAGCCGGGGATCGCTGTGGGGACGGTGCAGGAGCAGATCCCGCACCGCCCCCCCCACCAGGGCCACCCTCAGGGGGGCCGCCAGGACCACCACCTGGCGGAGCAGGTGCTGGATCGGTTCGTCGTAGGCGATCGTGCGGCCCTTGAGGGTCAGGAAGTCAGCGGTGGCATCGTCCAACGCAGAGTCGCCCATGCACAAACCTGCTACCCAGTATCGGCCTGGGTGGCCTGGGCCCAGCTGGCCGTTGTGCCCGGGGTGAAAGACACAGCCCACACCGACACGATCGATCTCTGTGGCGACGGTGGCCGCTTCAGCGCTACAGCGGCTCGATCGGGGCCAGGCGCGGATCAAGGATCTTCGGGCCCATCCCCTCGAACTTCACCGCGATCGAGATCTTCTCGCCGCTGCCGAAGAGATGGGTGATCGTCCCGTCGCCGAAGTTGGCGTGACGCAGCTGGTCGCCCACCGCCCAGGGCCTGGCGGGAGCCCGGCGCCGCACCGCATTGGCCGGGGCCGCGGCGCTGCCTCCGGCGGCCACCCGCTGGCTCTCCTCACGATCGACGCGGGTGAGGCGATCCAGCCGCTGCTCGCGGCGCAGGGCCGCGCCGCCACTGCGGGGAATGTCGCCCTGCACCAGCTCCGGCGGCAGCTCCGAGAGGAACACCGACGGCACCGCCGGCTCGCGCATGCCGCCCCAAAGCCGCCGCTCACTGGCGTGGGAGAGGAACAACCGCTCCTTGGCCCGGGTGATGCCCACATAGCAGAGGCGCCGCTCCTCCTCCAGGGCGGCGGGATCCTCCAGGGAGCGATAGCTGGGGAACAGGCCCTGCTCCAGCCCCACCAGGCACACCACTGGAAATTCCAGGCCCTTGCTGGCATGCAGGGTCATCAGCGTCACCCGGTCGGCTTCGGTGTCCTTGCTGTCGGCGTCGCTGGCCAGGGCGGCGGAGGCCAGGAAGCCCTCCAGCGACCCCTCCTCGTTCTCCTCCTGATACTGCAGGGCGGCGTTCACCAGTTCCTGCAGGTTGCGACGACGCTCTTCGGCCTCATCGGTGCCCTCGGCGATCAGTTCGGCCACATAACCGCTCTGCTCCATCACCCGCTGCACCAACTCCGAGGGGGGGGAATCCTGGAGGCGACGGTTCAGATCCGTGATCAGTTCACTGAACTGCAGCAGCCCCCTGGCCGAGCGCCCCGCCAGGGAGCGCACCGCCTCCGGATCGCTCACCACTTCCCAGAGGGGAAGCCCCAGCTGGGCTGCGGCGTCGGTGAGGCGCTGCACGGTGGTCTTGCCGATGCCGCGCCTGGGCACATTCAGCACCCGCAGCAGGCTGACGCTGTCGGCGGGATTCACCAGCAGGCGCAGGTAGGCGAGCATGTCCTTGATCTCGCGCCGGTCGTAGAAGCGCAGGCCACCCACCACGATGTAGGGAATCCCCCAGCGCACCAGGGATTCCTCCATCGCCCGGCTCTGGGCATTGGTGCGATACAGGATTGCCATCTCGCCCCAGCGCAGCTCGGGGTGGGCGGCCTCGAGCATCCGCAGCCGGTGCACCACCGCTTCGGCTTCGGCGATCTCGTCGTCGCAGCGGGTGAGGGTGATCGGCTCGCCTTCGCCTCGGGTGGGGCGCAGCACCTTGTCGATGCGTTCGCTGTTGTGGGCGATCAGGGCGTTGGCCGCCTCGAGGATCGTGGCGGTGGAGCGGTAGTTCTCCTCCAGCTTCACCATCGTGCGGGTGGCCTCGTCGCTTGCCCGGTCGCCGAAGTCGTCCTGGAAGCCCATCAGGATGGTGAAGTCGGCCGCCCGGAAGCTGTAGATGCTCTGGTCCGCGTCGCCGACCACGAACACCGAGCGCCCCTGCCAGTCGTCGTAGGTGGCGGGGTCCCGGCCATTGGTCACCAGCAGCTTGATCAGGTCGTACTGGGTGCGGTTGGTGTCCTGGTACTCATCCACCAGGACGTGGCGGAAGCGTCCGTGCCAGTAGTGGCGCACCTGCTCGTTGGCCTGCAGCAGCTGCACCGGCAGCAGCAGCAGGTCGTCGAAGTCGAGGGCGTTGTTGGCGGCCAGGGCGCGGCGGTAGCGGCGGTAGACGTCGGCCACCATCCGGCCCCGCTGGCCCTGCTGGTCAGCCTCCAGCTGATCCGGCAGCCAGCCCTGGTTCTTGGCGTTGCTGATGGCCCAGCGCACCTTCTTGGGCTCGAAGCGTTTGGGATCCAGGCCCAGCTCCTGGGTGACGATCTCCTTGACCAGGGTCTGGGCGTCCGATTCGTCGTAGATCGAGAACTGACGCGTCCAGGTGTGCCCTTCGGGGTCCTTGTACTTGTCGATGTCGAAGCGCAGCAGCCGCGCGAACAGGGCGTGGAAGGTGCCGATCCAGAGCTCCTTGGTGACCTCCCGGTAGATGCGGTTGCGCAGCTGGCGCTGCTGCTGGGGCGGCAGGGTGCTGAAGGGCTGTCCGAACTGGCTGCCAGCCAGCCGCTGGGCCAGCAGCAGCTCCAGCCGCTCCTTCATCTCCCGGGCCGCCTTGTTGGTGAAGGTGACGGCCAGAAGCTGGTGGGGGTCGACGCCGTGGTGGCCGATCAGGTGGGCGATGCGGTGGGTGAGGGCCCGGGTCTTGCCGCTGCCGGCCCCGGCCACCACCAGCAGGGGACCGGCGTGGTGATCCACCGCCCGGCGCTGGGCATCGTTGAGACCGGCCAGGAAGCCGCCTGATCCGGCAGGGGTAGGGGAAGATCCGACCATGGTTGGAGCCTAGGGACCGTCCTCCCTCGCGCCGCTACATTCTCCAGAAACAAGGGTGTCCATGACCCACGCTGGTGTGCCGATCCCCGTCTTCATCGGCTACGACGCGCGTGAGCGTGCCGCTACCAATGTGCTGATCGACAGCCTCTACCAACACAGCTCCATCCCGCTCGCGATCACCCCGATCGTTACATCCCAACTGAGCGGAGTGTTCCGCCGTGAACGCCATCCCAAACAGAGCACCGATTTTTCGTTCACCCGTTTTCTGGTGCCCTGGCTGATGGGCTTTCAGGGCTGGGCGATCTTCATGGACTGCGACATGCTCTGCTACGACGACATCGCGAAACTCTGGGCTCTTCGAGATGACCACTACGCTGTGATGTGCGTCAAGCACGATCATGTCCCTCACGAAACGGTCAAGTTCCTTGGGGAGGTGCAGAGCGCCTATCCCATGAAGAACTGGAGCTCGATGATGCTGCTCAACACAAACCGCTGCTCTTCTCTGACTCCCGACTACGTCAATACCGCCACGGGCCTTGATCTCCACCGCTTCCACTGGCTCGAGGGCGACCATGAAATCGGCGCTCTGCCGGATCGCTGGAACCATCTGGTCGATGTCCAGCCCCCACCGCAGGCACCCTTCGGCCACGGCGGCCCTGCCCTGCTCCACTGGACCCTGGGAGGGCCTTGGTTCAGGGAACATCGCCGCATGGGCGGGCCGCTGGCGGCTGAGTGGTTCGGGGCGCGGGATGAGGCCATGCAGCTCTGGGGATGAAGGTTCTGATCCTTCTTGATCCCGAGGCAGTCCGTTGGTGGAGTCAGGAGGATCGGCCTGTCAGCCACAATTGCTGTGTGTACTGCGGCTCCCTGAAGGCCTGGGCCGAGCTCGAGCGTCGCCAGCTCGATGCGGGTGTGCGTTGGCTCGGGCCTAGCGGTGCGGGTCCGTGGGGGGAGCTTCAGGAACGTCTCCAGGCCTGGAACCTGGCCCTGGCCAAGGTCGGCTCGCCAGGGCCAGGGTCGCCGGCTGGATCAACGATCGAGGAACTCCTGTGTGGAGACCTGGCTGCTCCTGCCCTGCTCACCCTGGCCTTGCTGCCGTCCTGGATTGAGCAACTGGCCCCTGCCGAAACCGTTTCCATACCCGTCGGCAGGACGTTCCGTCCCCCTCGATTCGGCCAGCTCGGAGATCTTCCCCTGCTGGCCTTGGCCGCGGGCCTGGAGGGACGCTGTTCGCGCCTCGAGTGTCTACCGGTTCTCGATCCGATCGGATCGGGCGGTGCAGACCACAAGCCGCCAGGATCTTCCAGCTGGACTGGCCACCTGAACTCCCCGAGGGCCTGGCTGGCGATCGGCAAACTGCGCCATCCTGAACTCACACTGCTGGCCCTGGAGGCCGCCGGATTGTCGGTCCGGTTGTTCGAGTCGGAGCGGGCTGCACCCTTGCCCGCTCTCTTTGCGGGCACACCCGCCTACCGATGGAACGATGACCTGGATGGTCCCTCCGATCACCAGGCGTCGCCGCAGTCCCTTCGCCTTCCAACCTCCGGAGCGGAGGCTGGCCCTGAGGCCTGGTTGGCGGCCCTGGCCGCCTGGCAGCCGCTGGTTCAGGAGGCTCGGCACCTGGCTGAACGACGTCTTCGGCTGGATCGATCCCTGGCCGAGCACTGGTCTCAGGAGCCTCCCCAGCTGATCCTGGTGCCCGAGGAAAACAGTCGGGCGGTGGAGCGACTTGTCGCCCTGGCGCGCCAGAAAGCCGTGCCCCATGCCGTCCTGCATCACACCGCCGAGGTGTTGCCCCTTCACTCACCCGGGAGATTTCAACGCCATCTCAGGCCGGGCGATACCCGTTTGGTGCCGCTCAGGGGCCAAAGGCTCTCCAGCCGCGACCGTTCCCACAGCCCGGCCGCCTCGGTCGTGATGCTTGATCCGGTTCGCGCCCATCTGCTCGATGCCGTTGAGTTGGAGGGATCGATCCCGATGGAGAAGGATGGTGCGGTGGGCTGGCTCCATTACCCCCTGCACCAGCAGTCGCTGGTGCCATTCGCTGATCCAGGCGCCTACTGGAACGCCTTCGATCTGCTGAGGTCGGCGTTGGCTGCCCACGGGATTCCGCTTCAGCTGGCCCGCAAGCCGCCCCTGGAGCCTGGCGGCTCTGGGGATGCGCTAGCCCAGGGATTGCAGAGCCGCCCGGAGATCCGATCGCTGCCTGCCCTGCTGGCGAACTGCCGACTGGTGATCGCCCCCGGCCATTTCGGCACGGGCCATCTCGAGGCGATGGCCCGTGGCCGTCCGGTGGTGCTGGTCACCCCGGAGCGCATGAGCCGCCCCTCGCTGCTGCTGGAGGACGAAAGCCTCCCCATCCCCCGATTGACCGTCACCGATTTCACAAGCTGGGTGATGCAACAGGGACCAGACGCCCTGGTTCAGCTCGCATCTGAACAAGCCGAATGGCTGCGCCAGCAGCTGGTCAGTACCCAGTCGCTGCATGGTTGGCTGGCCACAACCGGGGTGGAGATCGATACCCGCCCTCAGTCCTTCCTCGGCAGCGGCCTGATGGCCCACCGGCCTTTACTGGATCGGGTCGAAGCCATGGACCGGCTGAGTGGGCGCCTCCAGGCTCTGCGCCGCAGCCTGCCCGGCAGGCTTCTGGGTCGGCTGAAGCGAGGTTGGAGCCGATGAGACCCAAGCCCAGCAAGGGCTGGCGCAAGCTGGGTCGGAAGGGGACCAAAGCAATGGCGCTTCTGGCGGAGCTGTTGCACGGAGATCCCGATGGCCTCTTGAGGGTGTTGGCTGAGCGGCTTGTCCCCCGCCTTGAGCGCCATCGCAATACCGCCTGGGCCGATCGCCTCAGGATCGTTTTGCTTGCCTGCCAACCCGGTTGCCGGGCTTCTCAGCAGGAGGTGAACGCTGCTCTGGCCTCCTCGAGCTTGCTGGTCCCACCCCGATGGCGGCTGTCGCCAGCCCAGCAGGGGCGCCTGCTACGCAGGATGGCCGCTCGTATGGTTCGCACCGGCGCGGCGGCCGTCACCTGTGATGACTGGATCAGGACGGCCGGATCCTGGTGCTGGCGCCAGAAGCCTCTCTGGGATCCCCTCTTTGATTCCGAAACGGGCATGGGCGAAGGGCCGGTGTTGGTGCATGCCCGGCTTCAGGCGCACCTGGGCAGCCTTCCGCAGCCACAGCACAGTCCTGCCTGGAGGGAAGCTCTCCGGCACCTGGCCCTTGTCCATGGCGGTCAGGCCCATGTCCCCCTGCCTTTGCTGAGGGCGCCGTCGGCTGGCCTGCCCGAGGCTCTACCTTCCCAGGAGCTTGATTTACCGTCATCTCGAGGTTGGCAGCCGCTGGTCAGTGTGCTGATTCCAACGGCAGGCTTCAGCAAGGTGATCGGCCCGGGGGGGGCTGAGATTCTTGTGCGGCATTGCCTGCAGAAGCTGCTGGAGCGGAGCCGTTATCGCAGGCTTGAAATCGTGGTCATTGATGGGGGCGAATTGACGGACCCCTTGCTTGAGGACCTCAGGCTTCTTGTGGAGAGCCAACTGGGTGCGAAGAGCTGGCAGCATCTACGCGATGACAGCCCCTACGACTACACGACACGCATCAACAAGGCCGCCGCGGCCGCCCATGGCGAACTCTTGCTCCAGTTGAATGACGATACCGAATTACTCGCAGTCGAAGGAATTGAGCTGTTGATTCAGGCCCTGGCAAGGCCCGACACCGGCATTGCCGGAGCCTTGCTTCTTTATCCTGATGGGAGCGTGCAGCATGCTGGAACTGCGATCGACAATCTTGCTCCCCGCCACGCCTGGGCTGGATCACGCCCCGAGGCGCTCCCCTGGGGGACCTTGCGGGGGCAACGCACTTTCCATGCCGTCACCGCCGCCGTCAGCCTTTGCCGCCGTTCCCTGTGGGAACGGCTGGATGGGTTTGCTGAGCGCTTTCCGATCAACTATGGCGATGTCGATTTCTGCCTGAGGGCTGCTGGCCTGGGCCAGCGCACCGTTCTTGTGCCGGGAAGTCAATGGCTGCATTTTGAGTCAGCCAGCCGCAAGCTGGAGGAGATACCCCCCGAGCTCAGCGTCTTTGAGCAGATCTGGGGGGGGCGGATGGGCGGCCCCTATGGCGTTGATCATTATTGTTCAGCCTGGAGAATGCTGTTGCGCAAGCAATCAGTCGATCTGGGATGAGTGAGGCAGATTCGCTTGCGGTGGTAAATTGAAGGCATCCTGCAAAGGTCAATTGCCGAATCCATCACTTCGTTTTCTTTCCACCGAAGGCGTTGGGTTGATGCTGATTGTATTCGCAGGAATGGCTACAGCACTTGACTCTTTTGCGACCAACCAGCTGGAGATGCTGCCTCTGGTGTTGGGGCTGATCCTGCTGCTGATCAAACGCAGCAGGAAGGACCCGCTGAGCATTGGATTCCTTTTCTTGCTGTTCATGAGTCTTAGAATTTATCTTCATACAGATGCACGCTATTTCCCCTGGGAAATTACGCTTAATGATTATATTCTTGTTCTGATTGCATTCGTGGCAGCATTCCGGGTCAAGGCTTCGGAATGGAAGTTGTTTTTCACTTTGTTTTCGATTTTTGTTCCGCTTGCAAGTGTTGTGTCTCTTCAGATCCATGGTATGGAAAATCCTGAAGAGACCTTCACTGTTGGCGCTCTTTCGATTCAGCAGACGTCTTTCCTGATCGGCACCTGTTTTACGATCAGCATGAGCTTTCTTTGGAATGGGATAAGTCAGAAGCGAGTGGTAAAACAAAAATTTCTGATTATTGCCGCTTGGCTATTGGTCAGTCTTCTGAATGGCTTTCTGGTGGTTCAGACCAAGTCGCGGGCTGGTCTTGGCCTTCCGCTGATCTCAGTGGGTGCCGTGGTGCTTGCTGTTTCACTCCCCAGGCTCAACAGGTCTGTTGATGCGCTGATTCTACGCTTTTCTTCTGTCCGTCAGGTTGCACGCATCAAGATTGGATTTGCCCTGGCCGTGCTGAGTGCTTTGGGAGTGGCCGTGTGGGCTTTTCTGGCACAGACCTATGCAAGCCCGGAAAATCTCAGCAATGACCTACATAGACTGTACTTGCTGAGGTGTTACCTCGGCGCAGTATTTACAAGCACTTATCGATTTATCTATGGGCTGGGATTCACCAATACCAGCACCTGGTTGTGCGATGAAGGCCTTCATCATGGCTTGACCCATGCCCACAATGTTTTCGCTCAGGTCGCTGCCGATAATGGTTTCTTTGCCATGATTGGTTTGATTCTGATTGCTGTACTGCTGGCGCGTTTTGCCTGGAATCTTGTTGCCAGACTCCCCAGTCCAACTGTTTTGGCCTCTCTGGCAACCGCGCTGTACTACTTCCTGTTTTTACAGGTGGAGGGGGGATGGGGGAAGATCACCTTCCTTCAGGCTCTGATCGGTTTGGTGACGGCTTCCCTGACGATGACGTTTGATCCATCTAAGTCTGGAGCCACAGCGACGACTCAAAGAGTTCCATCTCTTTTGGAAGGTGAGCCTTCCGTTGCCTCTTCCCCTCCACAGTGAAAATCACTCTCCCTCAGAACAGCTTGTCTCCCGTCAGGAGATGCAGTAAGGCTTCCATGACTGACTTGACATCATGACCTCTCAATTCGATTTTTTGAAAATACCCAGGCGGCTCTCCGCCGTCGATGCCTTAGGCATCGCAATGATTATTTTATCTGGAACTGTTATCTTATTTCCCTCTTTTCTAGAGTTTCATCATGAGCTGATTCCCCTTGTTCTCGGGATCTCCTTCCTGCTCGTCGGGCACAGCCGAGAGGAGCCCATCCGAATCGCATATCTCTGGCTCTTCTTGTTAACAATGAGGATCTACCTCCACAGTGATGAACGATACTTGAGTTGGGAGATAGTGCTTTCAGACTATATTATGATTGTGGTTTCCTTTGCGGCCTCCTATCGAATGGCCATTCGCTTTTGGAACTGGTTTTTTACTCTCTATGCTTTCGCAATGCCTTGTGCTGGAATAATCTCTCTTCTTTACTTTCTACTCAGTCAGCCCGATGGACCCTTTGACGCCGGAGATCTTTCCATTAATCAAACTGCTTTTCTCTTTGGCAGTTGTCTCACCATTGCAAGCTGTTTTCTTTGGCGTCAAGTATTTCCTTCCAGCCCACAAGAAAGAAAAGCTTCGATCATCATTCCTTGGGCTTTCGCTGCTTTCATCAGTGCTTTTCTCGTTCTCGCTACCCAATCGAGGGCTGCCTTCGGATTGCCATGGATAGCAATTCTCGTGATACTGGTGACGTGTGAACGCATTCGCCTTTTGACTTGGATTAGTCAAGTGAACAGCTCTCTGTTTAAGAGTAGAAGTGCCTACACGAAAACTGCAATGTACATCGCTGCTTTTACGGGGATGGCTCTCTCGTTGGTTGCTGTGATTCTGCTGGTCTATTCGAACATGGATAACATGGTCAGCGATGTGCATCGCCTGCATCTGCTGAGGTGTTATTTTGGAGGAATGTTTGCCGGCAATAATAGCTTTTTGTACGGGCTTGGCTTCACTCGGGCCAGTCAGGGTATTTGTATGGATGTAGGCATCATAAAAGGTACAACGCATGCTCATAACCTGTTTGCCCAGGTTGCTGCTGACAATGGATTTCCTGCATTGCTCTTCCTTTGTATCCTTGTTTTTCTCTTCTTCCGAGTGGCAGGCAAGCGTATTCCATTCAGTGAGAATCCAGTGATCTTTGCGTCATTGGCATTGTCTCTGTATTGTTTCTTGTTTTTACTTGTCGAGGGTGGCTGGGGCAAAGTTCCTTTCATTCAAGCCTTACTTGGCTTGACTCTCGCCTCACTGACCATGAGGACACAATCCCACCAAGAACCAAAAGTCATTTATTCTGAGAGATGCGAATTGGATTATCCAACTTCAAGAGCAGACAAATCTCGAAATGAATCAGAGTGATCTCTCAGTTCATCAAAAGTTCCCGATGCCTTAATCGTACCGTTATCAAACTCGTAAATTCTGTCACAGCGTACAATGGTACTCAATCGATGGGCGATGACCACTGTGGTACAGCGCCTGCCAATCATTTCAAAGGCGTCAATCACGTCAGATTCAGTTCGGTTGTCCAGGGAGCTGGTGGCCTCATCAAGAAGAAGAAACTTAGAGTCACGATAAAATGAACGCGCCAATGCCAGCCTTTGGCGCTGGCCACCTGAAAGTTTCATTCCATTCTCGCCGATAGGCGTCAACAGACCATAGGGAAGATCTGCAACAACATCAGCCAACTGAGCTGCTTGCAAGGCTTCCCATAGACGTGAAAAGTCTATTTTCTCAGCTTCGATTCCAAAAGCCACATTCGATTGAATACTGGCATCCAAAAGCTGAATATGTTGTGGAACTTGAGCGCAGCTTGCTTGCCAGGCAGGCTTTGTTGTTTCATCCATCTTGGCACCATCGAGCTCAAAAGAGCCCTTGTCGGGATCCAGCAAGCCAAGCAACAGGTGAGCTACGGTGGACTTTCCGCTTCCGGTGGCACCGACAAGAGCCACTCTGGATCCAACAGGAATGGAAAGATTGATTCCACGAATCACCCAGTTTTCGGTTCTTGGATAGCGGTACCAGGCATTCTTAAGTCTGATCGAGTGCCTGGGGAATACGGATGCGGGAGATGGCACACTCATGTCTGCCATTGTCAATCTGGGTTCGGATAGTTCAAGCAATTCGACTGTTTTAGCAATCTTAGGGAGGCTGCCTCTCAACAAGGTGATTGAAGAAAATAAATCTTGCAGTGGAGGTGTGAGTTTCTGTGCCGCGATTGCCAAGCCTGCCAGAAGTGGAATTATCTTGCGGATATCTTCGATATTTCCATTGAGAAGATATGGAACAGCTCCAAAAAGAAATATCATCGTGATTCCCAGGGGCTCAATCAGCTGTCTGGGAATAATGGGGATTAATGATGAGATCCAAGCATAGCGCTGGGCTCTCTCTCCAGAGTTCACAAAGTAGGTCTGGAAGAATGGCTCAGCATTTGAAAGTTGAATATCGCGAATCGAAGCCAGCGACTCCATCAAGGCATGGGTTGATCGCTCATCTTCCCGAACCATTTGTTTGGAGGCGTGGCGAAGATAGGGTGTCAGAAAAAGGGAAAGGCCAAGGTAGGCAATCACAAGCAGTGTGATCAACACCACCGACAGCCAGCGACCCACAAAGACAATTCCGAGCGATAGCAAGATAACGGAAACAGAACTGCTGGCGATTCGTAAAATTGGATTGATGACACCATTGGAGACAGCCTTGACATTCCCGATGATCAAGGACGTCAATCCAGAGGTGCTTCGTAAAAGGTGATAGGAATAGGGCTGATAGAGAATATTGTGATGGATCTGATCAGAAAAGTCTCGCCAGATCAGGGCAGTCAAGCGTTGTTGTGTGTATTGAAGGATGAGCCGTAGCGCCGAGGCCGCCCATGCCAGCGCAATGAAGATGCTGATCAGCCAGAGGCTCTGCTCTGCCATGCCGCCGCCAAAGACCTTGACACCGGGTAAGAAATCCAATAATTGCACCCCGATCAAAGCACCAGCAAGCCGGGAAACCACCGCGATGGTGAGAAGATCGAAAATTCCTGGCAGGATGGACAATGGGGCAAGGATCAGCAAAGCCCTGTAGCGCCTTTTGGGCAAAAAACGAAGCAGCCTGCCCAGATATTCGATGGTCTGGCTTCTTGGTTTCTGGTTCGTTGGCATCAAAGGGTCCTTTTTCTGTTCCGGATGATGGTTCTTACCTTGACTGGAGGCTATGGATCATGCCAATTTATTGGGTCATCCGCCACTGTGTGGCCCGGCTTAGTCCAGACCGCTGATCGCCACCCAGTACCAACCAGGGCAGACGATTGGTGCGATCACACGCGACTCAGTAATCGCTTGATCCCCAGAGCCACCCTGATTCCGATCAGAAGAGTTGAGATTCGTAACCCTGCCAATGCCTTGAGCAGGGGCGCCCAACTTCTGATTTCTTCTAATGATGTGGCTGGAACCATCATGTCTAGCAATCGTTCGTGCACACCAGCAAGAATTGACAAATAAATGCGGTTGCCCAGAACTCTGGTTTCATGTTGTATGCCTGAGCTGGGGGCCGGAATTGACTCTTTCTTCGCAATCCACCTATTGACGCTCAATCGTTGATAGGTTGTTGACGGTGAGTCAGCCGACCATGGTAATCGACTGGCAAGGTCTCGATTGATTGCCTTGGTCTCCTCCATTCGTGCAATTGCTTCGAGCCGCACCCCAACACCAGCGTGAAGTTTGGGGTAACGTTGCCCGGCAACTTCGATCGTATTTGCTGCAACTCGCTCAAGATCACCATGATCAAGGGTAGAGAAGATAGCCTGTGGAAAGCCTGTGCCGACCATCCTCTGATCCAGTCGTAAAAATAAGTCTTTATCGTCATAGCCATAGCCTTTGAGGTATTCGTTGAATCCTCCTACGGCAAGAAAGTCAGATCTGTTGATCATGAAGACTCCATTGAGCCCGCCGCCACCTGTCGTGCGGATATATCGTCCATGTTGCAGTTGAGTAGGCCGGTAGGTCAGGTCGTTAATCCAGCAATCGGCATCGAGTTTTAGAATCGTTTCGAAGTCACATTGACCAGCTGCAAAGTTGTAGGCTCTTGTCAGTTGCCATTCTGATTCCCCTTCGACGCGCAACAATCGGATCCTTGTATCGGCGGGGAGACTGTTGTGATCGATGGGATTCTGGCTTCCCCAGTCCACAATCAGGTGCTCCCGATGCCCATGCCAGCGGCTGATGCGAGCGGCGGTGGCAAGGAGATGGCTCGTCCTGTTCATCGCTACAGTGACGATGCTGATTCCAGTTAACCGAGCAGGCTCTGTAGACATTCAGGCGCGACCACGCAGTGCGTTGGCTAGATCCTCTGCATCCTTCTTCTGATCAAAGCCAAAGTATGGATTCAGGCAGTCCATCGCCCTTGTTCTATCAAGAGAGTGGAGTTGATGAGTGTGCGCACTTACGCCTAGCTCGGTCATGAGTTGTTCTCGTCTCTTCCATTCATGGGAATAACGATGCTGCCAGATCGTGCTGGCGGCGCTGAGGTCCTGCTCAACCTCCACCCTGGCCATCAAGACGTTCTTGCCAAGGGCCAAGGCGTAGCCCAAATGGCTGCCGAGGGTGAAGGTCAGCATCGAATCAGAGAGCTCCAGCAGTGTTTTCTGGCAATCCAGAAACCATGGATTGGACACGTGACCGTTGCATGCAAGGATCCACTCTCTGGGAAGACCTTGCGGCGGTGGATCCTTCCAATAGCTTTGCCAGATCACAGTGTCAATGTTGGCAGAACGACAGTGATCAATGATGAGCCTGATCATTTCAGAGGCTGACCAGTTTCGCTTCACATGGGCAACGGTATGAACAGGAATCACCAGCAGCACCTTGCCAAGCCTTCTTTTCAGCGCAGCGAGCTGACTGGACTCAATCACCGGTTTCGCATAATTAATGTAAGGTCCCACAGCAATTCCATTGGCACCGTACCGGTCGCGAAGCCTCTCGGCGCGGTTTGGCCCCATGCACAGGTACGACTTGACCCAGGGTTGGGGATCCTCGAAGCACGACTCTTCGCTGTAGTTGACTCCATGCTCCAGCATGAAAGGGAGAGGCTTTCCAACCAGCGGCAGATTGGCGGCCCGTTTCAGGAGGATGTCGTGGCCGTAATGATGAACGGCGTTGTCATATTCGCGTCGCGAGGGAGATTCGGTGGGCCGGAGAACTGAGGCCTCTTCCCATTTTGACTCGACCATGACGGCCGGATAGACCGATGGCCTGAACGGCACCGCATGGAAGGCTTGATGGACCAAGCCTGAATAGGCGGCAAGGGCATTGAGTTCCCGACGCTCCTCCCTTGACAGCCAGCGTCCTACGGGGGTGAGAGCCCGGCGGATCCGGTTGCCGGATCCTGCTTTCAAGGAATGAAGGAGGCGCCTCGGCGATTGCTCAGAACCCACGATCACCTCGTTTTGAGCCAGCATTCAACCCAGCGGACTGTATCTCTCTGTTCGCTGGAGAAGCAAACACGCCACGACCTGGTCCCGTGCCTCTCCTTGAGATTCCTGTCTTCACAGCACCGAATGCAGCACCGCCTCGACCTGGGTTGCAGCTTCCTGCCAGCTGAAACGTTGTGCTCTCGCCGGTCCCCGCTCAGACAGGTCCTTCCCGAGCCAGGGGGAGTGAACCAGCTCGTCCATGGCCGAGCGGATCGCAGTGACGGAGCGTGGATCCACCTGCAGGGCGGCGTCACCCACCACCTCCGGCAGAGCGCCGGCCGTGGAGGTGATCACAGGGGCACCGCAGGCCATTCCCTCCAGGGCCGGCAGGCCGAAACCCTCCCAGAGGCTGGCCATCACCAGTCCTCGGCAGCGGTTGAGCAGCTCCAGCCGTTCCTGGTCGCTCACCCAGGCGGTCCAGTCACACCTCTCGGCGATTCCCAACTCCACCGCCAGTCGTCGCAGGCGTGGGGTGTAACGGTCGTCCTGGGGGCCCACCATGGCCAGGCGATGGTCGCTCTGCCGCAGGCCGGCGAAGGCGCGCAGCACCCGCTCCAGATTCTTGTGGGGATCGTGCCGACCAAGCACCAAAAAGAAAGGCCGGCGCTCCAGGCCCAGGGGCCGCAACTTGCCCGGATTAAACCCCAGCCGGATCGGCACCAGCCGCCGTGCTGGCACCCCCAGGCGTTGGTGCACCTCCCGGGCCGTGGCCTCGGAGTTGCAAAGAACCCGTACGGCCCGGTGCAGCACCAGGGGAACGTAGGCCAGGTGATAGGCCAGCAGGGGAGAGAGTTGCGGGTAGCGCAGGGGCAGAAGGTCGTGGGCCAGTACAACCGAACGCAGCCCCCGCCCCAAGGGCGCTTCGGGCAGGGGCGAGAGCAGCAGGGGCGCACCGCTGCGGCGCAACAGCCTGGGAAGCTGCTGCTGGGTCCAGAGCAGGCGTCGCAGGTGGCCGGCGCGGCCGTGTTCTGGGGAGAGATCGGCTGGGATCGCCACGCTGCCGGGGCGTTCACCGCCGGTGGGATCCAGCAGGGGCACAAGCGCTGGATCCAGAGCCGTCACCAGTTCCCGGGCCACCACGCCGATCCCGGTGGGCCGCTGGCCCAGGTAACTGCCGTTGAAGAGGGCCAGGGGCATGGGACTTGTCATCGCCTCGCAGCCGTGGCCCCTGGGGTCGGGGGCACGGGGGCCAGGGCTTGCGCCAGGGCCACCAGCGTTGCCCAGCTGCGCCTTGGGCGCGCCGGCAGCCGCAGCAGGGTGGTGAGCAGCAAACGAAGGGTTCTCAACGCCAGCACCCAGGGGGGCCTGTGCCTCTGGATGAAGCGTAAGTAACTGACCGTGGCCAGCCGCTGGCGCCGCGCGCTGGAGGTGTGGCTGCCCTCGCCCCGCTGGTGGCTCACGGCCACGGCCGGTAACCACAGCACCGGTGCCCCTGCAGCGGCCAGCCGCAGGCAGAGGTCCATGTCTTCGTAGTAGAGGGGAAAGGCCGGATCGAAGCGGGCCATCGGGTCATGCGCACTGCTCTGGAGAACCAGGCTGCAGCCGCTCAACCAATCCACCGCCAGGGGGTTGGCATCCGTGATCAGGTTGGCGGCGCCCAGGCGCCTGCGACGGAAATCCAGACCCGGATCGATCCAGCCACCGCTGGGCTCGAGGCCTCCCGTGGGATCGCGCACCGCGGTGCCCACCAGCGCCTGAGGGGGCAAGTCCGTCAGGGCCTGGCTGAGCTGGTGCAGTTCGTCGCCCCGGGGCAGGGCGGTGTCGGGATTGAGCAGCCAGATCCAGCCCCTCCAGCCGGCTTTCAAGAGGTGCTCGAAGCCTCTGTTGCAGCCGGCACCGAAGCCATCGCCCTCCACCCCAGGCACCAGCTCAAGGAGCAGGCCTGGGTGGTCTTCCAGGTCCGACGCCTGCAGCGGTGCCGACTGGGGGCTGTTGTCGATCACCAGCCAACGCACCGTCGACAGCCGTTGCCGCGCCAGATCGTGGGCCAGTCGTTGCAGAGCACCCAGGCTGTGGTAGGCCACGCTGAGCACCACAGGCACAGAATCGGGAGGAACGGCGGTGATGAGCGACCGGAGGCTCAGCGAAGCTTCGCAGGTCGGCCCCGGGCATCCCGACCTGGAGGGCCCCTGTGGCATCTGCGATCTGCATGGGGATGCGCAGGCCATGGCACGCAGTGAGATCCACCGCCAGGGCGACTGGGTGCTGCGCCATCACCCCCACCCCGCTCCCATGCTCGGTTGGCTGCTGCTGGACACCCGCCGCCATCTCGGTGGCCCGATCGACTTCAACCCCGTCGAGGCGGCGACGTTCGGTCCGATGCTGAAGCGCTGCAGTGCCCTGGTGCAGATTCTGACGGGTTGCCAGCGGGTCTATGTGATCGCGTTCGGGGAGGGGGCCCGTCATCTCCATGCCCATCTCATCCCCCGCCACGGTGCCGATCCTTCCTCGGAGGCCTGGAGGGTGGCGGACCTCTACCGCCAGGTGGCGGCCCAGGGGCGGTCGGCCGCGAGCCCAGCCGAGGTGGCCCAGCTGGTGGCACGGGCCCGGGAGTGCACGGCCAGCTGGCGATAAGCTCCCGCCCGAACGGCGCAGAGGTTTTGATGGCCACGGGTCAGGCTGGGCGTCCCTGGCGTTGCCTGGTGGCGGTGCCCGCCCGACTGGAGTCCTCCCGGCTGCCCAACAAGGTGATGGCCGACATCGGCGGTCAGCCGATGCTGCGGCGGGTGCTGGAGTGCTGCCGGCGCTCCAGGCGGGCCGCAGCGGTGGTGCTCTGCACCGACAGCGACCTGCTGCGCCGGGAAGCAGGCGCCTGGGGCTTCCCCGTGCTGATGACCGCGGCCTCCTGCAGCTCCGGCAGCGACAGGCTGGCCTCGGTGGTGGGAGCTCTCACGACCCTGGCGGCCGCAGGCGAGGAGGATGCCGTACCGGATCCCGCCCGCACGGTAATCATCAATGTTCAGGGGGATCAGCCCTTCATCGATCCTGCGGTGATCGATGCGATGGCTGAGGCCTTCGCCCGCACCACTCCCGCTCCTGCCGTGCTCACACCGGTGTATCGGATGGCCGCGGAGAAGGTGCACAACCCAAACGTGATTAAGACGCTGCTGGCGGCTGACGGTCGTGCAATCTACTTTTCTCGCTCGGCTCTGCCCCATGTCCGCGGCGTTGAGCCTGATGACTGGCACCAGCACGCGCCCTTCTGGGGGCATGTGGGGATCTACGGCTACCGGGCCGATGTGCTGGCCCGTTGGAGCAGCCTGCCCGCCTCGCCCCTGGAGCAGACCGAGAAGCTCGAGCAGCTGCGCCTGATCGAGGCCGGCATCCCGGTGGGCACCTTTCCCGTGGAGGGTGATTTTCTCTCCGTGGACACCGCTGAGCAGCTGGAGCAGGCCCGCACCATCGCAGCGGCCGCTGCCGGCTGAGCGCTCAGCCCCCGGAAGGGGTGAGGCCTGCCTGAACCAGATCGTGCAGACGCAGCAACCCCAGCATCGGTCCTCCGTCGCCCAGCACCGGCAGCACACCGATCGGCTTGCGCCGGTTGCGCTCCATCCGCTCGAGCGCCTCCACCGCCAGCAGGTCTGCCCCCACCGTGATCGGGTCCACGGTCATCAGATCCGTGGCCTGAAGCTCACCCCAGCGGGCGGGTGCATGCTGCTCGAGGGCACGGCGCAGGTCGCCGTCGGTGATCAACCCGGCCAGCAGGGATTCGTTCTCGGCCTGGCGCACCCAGCAGGCCCCCACGCCATCGCGTGTGAGCAGGGTGATCACTTCGCTCAGGCTGGCGAACTCCTCGAGAGCATGGAGCCGGGAGGTGGGCACCATCAGATCCCCCACCGTGAGGGTGAGCTGCTTGCCCAGGGCCCCGGCGGGGTGATTCAGGGCGAAATCGGCGGGTGAAATGCCGCGCCGCTCCATCCACACCGCCGCCAGGGCATCGCCGATCGCCATCGCCACAGCCGTGCTGGCGGTGGGTGCCAGGTTGAGCGGGCACACTTCCCGGTCGACGGAGCCATCGAGCACCACCTCGCAGCCCCGCGCCAGGCTGGAGGCCAACCGGCCCACCAGGGCGATGCGGCCGGTGCCGCGCCGTCGCAGGTGGGGGAGGATCTCGAGCAATTCCTGGGTTTCGCCGCTGTTGGAGAGCAGCAGCACCACGTCCTGGGGAGCCACCACCCCCAGGTCCCCGTGCAGCGCGTCGAGGGGGTTGAGGTAGAGGGCCATCAGCCCGATCGAGGAGAAGGTGGCGGCGATCTTGCGCGCCACGATGCCGCTCTTGCCCACGCCGGTGATCACCAGCTTGGCGCGCTGGTCTGCGCAGCGGTCGAGCAGGGCCAGGGCGGAATCCACCTGCTCGGTATCGAGGCGCCCGGAGGCCGCGGCGATGGCGGCCGCCTCTTCCTGAAGACAGCGCGTCAGTGCCGACATCCCGGGGCCCCGCAACTGCTGGGGACTGTATGGCTAGAGCCTGGCCAGGGCTGAGCGCACCTCCCGGTCGGCATCCTTGCGGCGCTCCTCCTGGCGCTTGTCGTGCAGCTTGCGGCCCTTGGCCAGTCCGAGGGTGAGCTTGATCCAGGACCCCTTGAGGTGCAGGTTCAGGGGCACCAGGGTGAGGCCTTTCTGGTCGAGAGCCACCCGTAGCTTGTCGATCTCACGCCGGTGGGCCAGCAGCTTGCGGGTGCGCAGGGGCTCGTGGTTGAAATAGGCGCCCGCATGGCTGTGGGGCGAGATGTGCACGTTGTGAAGCTGCAGTTCGCCGTTGCGGATCAGGCCGAAGCCGTCACGCAGGTTGGCCTTGCCCGCCCGGATCGACTTCACTTCGGTGCCCACCAGCTCGATGCCCGTTTCCAGGGTTTCGAGGATCTCGTATTGATGCCGTGCGAAACGGTTGTCGGCCAGCAGCCGGTTGGCTGCATCCCGTGCGGCCCTGGCCGCTTTCTTGCCTGCGCCCTTGGCCATCGACCTCCCCCTCAGCTGAGTTGACCCTATCCACGGCCTGGCCTGCCTACTCTCTGGCCCATGGCGATCGTCTCCTCCGCAGCCGGATCAGGGGCTCAGCCGCCGCCGAGGCTGCTGGATCCCCGCCAGCAAACCGCCGGCCGCAGCCGGGATGTGCTCGAGGCCGAGGAGGAAGCGCCTCTCCCCAACCGGGAAGACGGCCTGAGGCCCAGGCGGTTGAGCGATTACATCGGTCAGAGCGAGCTCAAGCAGGTGCTTGGCATCGCTGTGGAGGCCACCCGTCAGCGGGCCGAGGCCCTGGACCATGTGCTGCTCTACGGGCCCCCGGGGCTGGGCAAGACCACCATGGCCCTGGTGCTGGCGGAGGAACTGGGGGTGCGCTGCCGCATCACCAGTGCCCCCGCCCTGGAGCGCCCGCGCGACATCGTCGGTCTGCTGGTGAACCTGCGCCCCAACGAGCTGCTGTTCATCGATGAGATCCACCGGCTCAACCGCGTGGCGGAGGAGCTTCTCTATCCAGCGATGGAAGACTTCCGGCTCGACCTCACCGTGGGCAAGGGCACCACGGCCCGCACCCGGGCGGTGCCGCTGGCTCCCTTCACCCTTGTGGGGGCCACCACAAGGGCCGGAGCCCTCAGTTCACCCCTTCGCGACCGCTTCGGGTTGATCCAGCGGCTGGAGTTCTACACCGTTGATGACCTGCAGGCGATCGTCGAACGCGCCGCCGGGCTGATCGGTCTGGTGCTGGAGGCGGAGGCGGCCGAGGAGGTGGCCCGCCGTTGTCGCGGCACCCCCCGCATCGCCAACCGGCTGTTGCGTCGGGTGCGCGATGTGGCCAGCGTCCGGGGTCAAGCGCGCATCAGTCCTGCCCTGGTGGCCGAGGCCCTCAGCCTGCATCGGGTGGATGGCCGCGGTCTCGACGCCAGCGATCGTCGCCTGCTCGAGCTGTTGCTCGGCGGCTACGGCGGTGGCCCCGTGGGCCTCGACACCCTGGCCGCCGGCCTCGGTGAAGACCCGATCACCCTGGAAACAGTGGTGGAGCCATTTCTGCTGCAGCTTGGATTTCTGCAACGCACCCCCCGGGGCCGGGTGGCCACGGACGCGGCACGGCGCCATCTGGACTGGCCGGAGGCCGCCTGATGCTCCGTTGGCTTCAGCGGTTTCAGGCTTGGTGTCCGACGGGCTTCGTGGCCTTGGGAGCGCTTCTGCCGGCCCTCACCATCGCGCTGACCCTGACGGTGCTGCCGGCTCCAGGGCCGCTCTGGGCAAGAACCGCCGCTGCGGCTCCGCTGTCAACACGCCAGCCATCCCAACCGTTGCCGCAGTTGTTCGAGCAGGCTCTCGCGGCCAGTCGCGAGGGCCGCTTCGGTGATGCCCTGCCCCTCTGGGATCAGGTGCTGGAGCAGGCTCCCAACGATGCCGCCGCCTGGAGCAACCACGGCAACGTGCAGCTGGCCCTGGGTCGGACAGCGGCCGCGATCGCTGATCAGGAGAGGGCGATGGCGCTTGACCCGCTCAACCCTGATCCCCACCTCAACCGCGGCACCGCCGAAGAAGCCCTGGGACAGTGGGACCGGGCCGCCGCCGATTACCACTGGATTCTGGAGCGCGACCCTCTGGAAGCCTCCGCCCTCTACAACCTGGGCAATGTCCAGGGGTCACTCGGCCATTGGGATCAGGCCAGGCACTCCTTCGAGGCGGCCGCGGCGGCACGTCCGGGCTTTGCCATGGCCCGCTCCAGTGCGGCCCTGGCCGCCTTTCAGCTGGGGGAGCCGGTCGAGGCCGAGCGGGAACTGCGCAAACTGGTGCGGCGCTATCCCCTCTTCGCTGATGCCCGCGCGGCCCTGACGGCCCTGCTCTGGCAACGGGGTGCCGCGGGGGAAGCGGAAAGCAACTGGGCGGCGGCCTCGGGCCTTGATCCCCGCTACCGCCAGCCAGAATGGTTGCTGGAGATCCGACGCTGGCCACCGGGGCCGGTCCAGGCTCTCGATGATTTTCTTCAGTTGGTCCAGCGATGAGTTCTGCCGCCCCACCCCGTTCCAGCGGCACCGCCGCGGACATCTGGCGGCGGCTGGATCTGGCCCGGGCTCTGGAGCAGGCCACCCCCGAGCTGATCGGGCTGCGCCGCCATGTCCACGCCCACCCCGAGCTGAGCGGGGCTGAGCACCAGACGGCGGCCCTGGTGGCGGGTGAACTGCGCCTGCTTGGCTGGCAGGTGCGCGAAGGGGTCGGCCGCACCGGCGTGGTGGGGGAGCTGGGGCCTGAGGGGGCGCCCCTGGTGGCCGTGCGAGTCGACATGGACGCCCTGCCCGTGGAGGAACGCACCGGCCTGGCCTTCGCCTCCAGCCAGCAGGGTTTGATGCATGCCTGCGGCCACGACCTGCACACTGCTGTGGGGCTTGGTGTGGCCCGGTTGCTCGGTCCCCTGGCCGAGCACCTGAGCGCACGGGTGAGGCTGCTGTTCCAGCCGGCTGAGGAAACGGCCCAGGGGGCGGCGTGGATGGTTGCTGATGGTGCGATGGAGGGCGTGCAGGCCCTGTTCGGCTTGCATGTGTTTCCAAGCCTTGAGGTGGGCACGATCGGGGTGCGCAGCGGCAGCCTCACCGCCGCCGCTGGAGAGCTGGAGGTGGAGGTACTGGGAGAAGGAGGGCACGGGGCCCGGCCCCACCAGTCCACGGATGCGATCTGGATTGCGGCCCGGGTCGTGAGCGGGCTGCAGGAGGCGATCAGCCGCCGTCTCGATGCCCTTCATCCGGTGGTGGTGAGCTTCGGGAAGATCGAGGGAGGCAAGGCGTTCAACGTGATCGCCGACCACGTGCGTCTGCTGGGCACCGTGCGCTGCCTGGACACCACAGTGCATGCTGAGCTGCCCCGCTGGATCGAGGACACCGTCCACGCCATCTGCCAGGGGTATGGCGGTGAGGCCCGGGTGCGCTATCGCTGCATTTCACCGCCTGTACACAACGATCCCGGCCTCACCGACATCGTGGAGGAAGCCGGCCAGGCTCTGCTTGGACGCCAGCAGGTCCTGCGGTTGGACCAGCCGTCGCTGGGAGCCGAGGATTTCGCCCAGTTGCTCAGCAGCGCCCCGGGCTCGATGTTCCGGCTGGGGGTGGCGGGCCCCCAGGGTTGCGCCGCTTTGCACAACGGCGCCTTCAACCCCGATGAGGGTGCCCTAGCCGTGGGCGTGCAGGTGCTCACCCTCAGCCTGCTGCTCTGGATGGAGCGCCAGGGTTGAGCCCGACCCGTTCCTTTCTGAGGATCATGCTGGCCCTCTCGGCCCCGCTGCTGATCCTGCTGGCGCTGCTGAGCATGGCCTCCCGCCGCGGCAACCAGCGGCTCGAGGCGGTACCGGCCCTGCTGATCGGCAGTGGTCTGCTGGTGAGCAGTGGCATGCGTCGTGCCCAGCGGCGG